>JARRPX010000038.1 GCA_037382465.1 Anaerolineales bacterium
AGGTAAACGGGCAGCATCATGATGTCTTCCTGGATTGGAAGCAAGATCAGGGAATATTTCATCCCCTCAAAAGGCGTGCACATGCTGTAGGCTTCAGCAACTGTGATGGTGAAATCCTGGTAATCCCCGTTCGTTCCCGTGGAATCGGGGTCGCCGAGTGCATACCAATCGTCCGTCACCAACACCCGCAGGGTATACGTACCTGCAGTGGAATAGAGCACTCCAGGCGTGAAGACTTCAGTGTGCGGTACGCCAGGCATGAGATCCGGAAGCGATACGTAACCGGCGGGATTGGGCGGCCCCCAGCCGTAATGGGGAATCAAGACCAGTTCGTAATCCTCTGCCGGGTATGCGCCCATGTTCTCGATCGTCACCTCCACCTCAACCCATCCGCCTTCGGCAGGCGAGGTGGTGCTCAGCACCACGTTGGTGATCACCGGGTTGGGTGGGATGTCCGATCCGGCGAACTGGAAGTCCCAGCCAAAGAGAAGATCGCTGAGGTCCTCCCCTTCCGTCAGGGTAATCTCCATCTCGCCGCCGGGAGGCACCGTAAAACCACCCGGGATCAGGATGGTATCGTTCGGCGGTGTGAGCGGGTCGATGCTCAGGCAGTAGGTTCCCGCCGTCGGCGGCACGATTTCGAATTCAAAGCTGCCGTCCGGCGCGGTGAGCGCCGTCTCGGAACTCACCGGGGCAAGACAGGGTCCGCTTTCGAGCACCAACGCTACGCCGTCAAAACCGGGCTCACCCGGGTCGAGGATGCCGTCGGCGTTGGAGTCATCGAACACCAAACCCGAGAGGAAAGACGAATCGCCGGTGGGAGATCCCCCACCGCCGAGCTCATATGCACCGAGGTCGCAGGCAGAACCGTGCGGCCTGGGTTCCCCGCGTTGGTCGGTTGCGGGACAGCTTCCGGCTGCAGCATTTTTCGCCGGGCTTCCGGGGGCGATGCTGTGGGTTTGGGTCGGACCGCCGTTATTGGCCAGCGGACCGAGCTGCGGATCATCCGTTATCGTAAAGCCGGTGCAGGTGCCGTCGCTGTCCAAATTCGGGCCAGAGATGGGACTGCTGGCCGGATAGCTGCAATCCCCACCGATGTTGTTAGCGATGATCGAATTAAAAATCTGGATGGTATTCGGGGCAGAGAAAACCGCCCCTGCTGTAATCCCGGTGTTGTTCGCGATGGTGGTATAGCTGATCGTGGCGTTTCCGGCGTTGATAATCGCCGCGCCGCTGATGATTCCCGAAAGGGTGGTGGAGTTGCCGGAGATGGTGCTGTTGATGATCGTCAAATCGCCGTTGTTGCCAATGCCGCCAGCAGACTGACTGGCGATGTTGTTGGCGATCGTGCTGTTACTGATTGTAGCTGTTCCGGCGTTGAGTATACCCCCTCCGGATTCGTTGGGCACGTTCTGGATGTTGGCCCCGTTGTTTTCAATGGTCGTGGCGTCGATGGTCATCGTCCCAAGGTTATAGATACCACCGCCTTTCAACATGGCGCGGTTTGCCGTGATGAGGCTGTTATTAATCGTCAGCACCCCTCTGTTGAAGATCGCGCCTCCCGAGTTGCTGAGTAAGATCGTGACGTTCGTGGGTTCCATGGCCAGCCCATCCAGAAGCGTCACGTCATTCAGGACCAGCTCTCCACCTTGCGAGATGTGAAATAAACGGATGGCAGATTTTTGCGCACCGGTGCTGCGCCGGATTGTGGCGACGTTGCCGTTGATCACGATAGATGAAGTGATGGATGGCAAACCATTGTTGCCGTCGATGGTATTGTTTACGACGCCCAGTTCGTAGACGCATCCCGGGTCGAGATCGATCGTATCTGTGCCGGGCCCGTTGTTGTTGGCATCATTGATCGATAGGATGAGAAATTCAGCCGAGCAAGGTGGTGGAGGAGGACCTCCATCACAACCCGAAAGAACGAGTACCATAGCGATTAATGAAGCAGCCCCAAGAATGATTCTATGCTTTTTGAACATCCTCTTCCTCCAAGTGTTGAGATGCTGGTTGTTCTTATATCTTTATTTCACAATCGGATTTATGGACAGTATATTTCTTCTACCTACACCTGCGCTGGAAATAAACAAAGAATGAATGATAGTGGTATCGCCTCCACTCAATTGTAAAACGTAATGATCGATCATTTTGTGACAAGCGAGAGTAAGTACTTCTATCTTTGCTACATTAAACATGAAGGTTAAGGTGCTGACAAGCAAAGATGCGATCGTGGATTGGGGGCGATCGATTTCGCACTGAGACAGATCGCGGCCGACATCACCGTTCTGGCCCTTTCCATCCTCGCCAGACTCGACCCGGCGATCAAGATCTTCCGCACCTACATATCGATCTATGGGAAGAGGTCCAGTTTTGGGGAGATATCCCGCAATCCACGGAAAGCCTGATCTTATGAGCGTGGATCAAGATCGTTGTTGCGCGATGACCATCCAGCAGGTTAGCACATGTAATACAAGACAAAGCCGCTCGATTGCATCGAGCGGCGTTTCAGGTGACCCGCACAGGACTCGAACCTGTAACCTACTGATTAAGAGTCAGCTGCTCTGCCAAATTGAGCTAGCGGGCCGTTTTCGATTCGCCCCAATTTTACCCGATCGATCGGTGCTGTCAATGAGTGTTGCACTGTATGGCCTCGCGAAGACAGCCGGATCACGTCTCGACCCCCCGGCAAGTGCAGAACCACCCAGGGGATCAGAAACACGCCTTGTGAGTCTTTTCGATCATCCCGGAAAGCCTTATTACCCACTGAAGGTGACGTCGAATAAAGCCGTGACGGGCTTCGGCGCGCCCAAATCTTGTCCGCGTTTGGAGGGCGAACAGCCACCGACTTCGAGACGGAATTGTCCAGGTTCCAGGATGAGTTTGCCATCGTCATCGTAGAAAGACATCATCTCAGGCGTGATTGTGAATTCGAGTTCTTTACTTTCACCTGCATGGAGCACAGCCCGCTCGAAGCCAATCAGGTGATGAAATGGAACAACAGTCGAGGCATGCAGGTCACTCAGGTAGAATTGGGCTGCTTCGGCTGCGTCTGATTCCCCACAATTGGTCAATGTCAGGCTGACATTAAGAGAATCTCCGAGAGTGATTGCCGCCTTTTCGAGCTGTAGTTCCGAATACTCAAATTTACTGTAGCTCAAACCAAAACCGAAGGGATAAAGAGGTTCTTCGGTCATATAGCGATAAGTACGCCCGTCCATGCTGTAATCACTAAAAGGAGGTAGTTGATCGAGCGATTTCGGGAAGGTGATGGGAAGTTTTCCCGATGGCGAAATATCGCCAAAGAGCACATCGGCGACGGCGCGACCCCCCTCCATACCGGGATACCAGACAAAGAGGATCGCATCCACCATATCATCGATTTCGCCCAGCGCGATTGGGCTGCCGCCGGTGAGTACGAGGATGATGCGTGCGCCATGAATGGATAATTCTCTGATGTAATCGATCTGACTGTGTGGAAGCGAGATACTCTCGCGGTCGCCATTTTGTGGAGAAAGAAGCGACTCTCCCTCCTCCCCTTCGAGAAATGAGTTGAGGCCTGCACAGACGATGGTGTAGTCTGCAGATTGCGCCATGCCTGGCGCCCAGGTTTCCTCGATCTCGCGCGAGTGTTTCAACGGCGCACCAGGGTGATATTCCAGGCCCATGCCTTCAGGGGCACGCCCTACAAGTCCTTCGAGCAACGTGACCATTTGGTTGTTGAAGCCATAGTAGTTGGCGAGCAGGACTTCCAGGCTTGCGGCAGTCGGACCCGTTACGAAAACCTTTTTTGCGGAAGGATCGATCGGCAGGATATTGCCTTCGTTCTTGAGTAGAACCACTGCTTCGGTGGCTGTTTGATATGCAAGTTGACGGTGGGCATCACAGGCGATCACATCAGTAGATATTTTGGTGAACGGGACATCATCATCAGGGTCGAACATGCCGAGTTTGAAACGCGTACTGAGCGTCCGCACAAGTGCGCGGTCTACATCGGCTTCAGTGATGAGGCCTCGCTGAATGGCGGCGGGGATTTCACTATAGATATGATCGCATGCGAGGTCGCATCCATGACTCAACGCCAATGCAGCGGATTCAACCGCGTCATTCGTAATTTTGTGATTTAGGTGAAAATCTGCCAACGCCATGCAATCCGAGACAAAATGACCCTGGAATCCCCACTCATCCCGCAGGATGTCTTCAATAAGCAGTTTACTGGCGCAACAAGGTTCATCAAGTGTGCGATTGTACGCACCCATCACCGATTCGACTTTTGCATCTATCACCAATTTCTTGAATGCAGGGAGATAAGTATCATAGAGTTCCCGTTTCGAAACAATCGCATTTAGCGAGTGCCGGTCTTTCTCAGGTCCAGAATGAACCGCGAAATGTTTTGCACATGCCGCGGTCTTGAGATATTTGGGATGGTCACCCTGCAAACCCCGCACGAACGCAGATGCCATCTCTCCCGTAAAAAAGGGATCTTCTCCCCAAGTCTCCTGCCCTCTCCCCCATCGCGGATCGCGGAAGATATTCACATTCGGTGACCACAAGGTGATACCCTGATATTGGGCAGTATAGCCATTGCGCCGCAGTGCGGCGTGATACTTGGCGCGTCCTTCGTCGCTAATTGCTGCCGCAACTTCAAAGATCAACTCCTTATCCCAGGTTGCCGCCATTGCAATTGCTTGCGGAAAGACAGTGGCTCGCCCGTTTCGGGCGATACCATGCAGGGCTTCACTCCAATAGTTGTAAGCGGGAATATTCAAGCGTGGAATACCGTGCGCTGGATGATTCATCAAGCCGACCTTTTCTTCCAGCGTCATGCGTCCGATCAAGTCATTCACCCGTTCGGCGATTGGCAGGGATGAATCCAGGTATGGAAGTCCCTCTATCGTTTTATCCACGCACATGGACCACTCCTAAGCGATCATTATGAACCTTGCTTGCATCTAAACCATCACTCGATGGAAGAGGGATCAAGCCTGCGGCCATCTTTCAAAACCTGACTGACGAAACAAATCGGGTTCTGCTCCGAGCCGGAATGAGCCTTTGGCCTCGGTCTTCCTTTGTTTGATGATGTCAGCGTCCAATAGACGGCTTTCTCCTCTGCACATCTGTAATTCGTTCCGATCCAATCGACGGACTCTTCACCAGGATAAAAACATGCGATATTGGCCTCTTCGGAAGAGGCTGCTTCCCAAACGAGAGCAGCAATTATGCCTCCCTCGGCCTGCAACGTCTCTCTAAATCTATTCCAGGCTGCTATATGCAGGTCAGGTGCGTCATCCGATCCCCCCCGAAGATGGATAAAAACAGGGCAGTTGTAGACGATCGATGTATCGAGCAGAGCGTCAATCTGTTTATCTGTGATGTTGAGCGAGTCATTCAATCTCAGACCAACAGATAATGTGCTGTTAGGATATTCGTCAGCGAGGCAGTTCTCGAACAAGTTGGGGTACACGCCCGTCTCGAAGGTGGATTCGGTACGGACATTCGTGGGCTGAGAATCGGTGGGAGCCACAGTGAGTATTGTTGGCGTGGAGGATGATATGTGACAGCGATGAGGTGTAGCCAAGGTTTCAATCCTAAACTGAATTGCTTCCGTGATAAATGATGCGCGCCCCAAAATTGAGAATCGGCAGAAGTGATAAACACTCGAATGCGGAGGCGGCAACAACCCGACAATTGGGTCGATCAGGGAAGTGTCCTGAAATTATCGGGTTACGAAAGTATCGTGTCATTCAGGAGCTACCCCTTGATCGCGCCCGCGGTGAGGCCGGAAACGATCTGGCGTTCCGCGAATATATAAAAGATGATCGTTGGCAAGGCTGACAATGCGACAAAGGCAGATACCAATGATAAATCCTGTCCGTATTGCCCCTGGAACTGCATCGTGCCGAGAGGCAGCGTCCACAGTTTATCGTTGTTGAGTACAACGAGTGGAACAAGCAGGTCGTTCCAACTGATGATCATCGTCAGTGCTGCGACGGTCGATAATGCCGGGCGTGCAAGCGGAAGCAAGATACGCAAAAAGAAATCAACTACCGTACAGCCATCGATATAGGCCGCTTCCTGCAATTCAGCCGGGATAGCCGTGAAGAAACCGCGCAAAATCATGATGTTTCCCGATAATAGAAATGCGGTTTGTACAACAATCACACCCCATAGACTGTCGATCAAGTCTATCTGACGCAGCACAAAATACACTGGCAGAATTGCGACGTTGATCGGGAACATGAGTCCCAAAGTAAAAAGATTAAACGCCAGCCCCTTCCCGCGGAATTGCATGCGGGCAAATACGAAAGCCGCCAGGCTGCACACAGTGACAACCAACGCCGTAACAATCAGCATGACAAACACGCTGTTGCGCATCATGGGCCAGAAGGAGTATGAGGCATTTCCTAAAATCAATGTAATATTTTCCCACCGAGGTGGAATGGGTACAGTATAAGGATGTGATAAATACTCGCCGCGAGTTTTCAGAGCGCCAAAAACCAGAATCACGATAGGGACAAACACGATCACGACGATGATCGAAAGTATGAAATACTGGAAAAATCTTGTTGCAAACTTCCTCCATCTTACGCGGGGGTGGTGTCTTTCCACTACGAGTTCATCCGTAATCATACTTTCATCCTTTCTAGTAGCCACTCAGGTAGTCGGGCTGGCGAGTCAGGCGTTGATAAATCAGGGAAAACATCAAGCAAAGCAGAAACATATAGATCGCCACCGCAGATCCATATCCAAGCTGGAAGCGCACAAAGCCGAAACGATACATATACGTTGCCAGTGTTTCACTGGCATTAACAGGCCCGCCTTTGGTCATGATCCAGACCACGATGAACTGCTGGATCGAACCGAGAACCGATAGATAGACTGAAGTACGAATGGTGCTTCGCAATAATGGCAGTGTGATGTAAAAGAAATTTTGGAACCTGTTGGCACCATCGATGCGCCCGGCTTCTTCGATCTCAGAGGGAATGTTTTGCAGGCCTGTCATGAACAACAACATGTGATAGCCAAAATACTTCCACGTCAATGCCACGAAAATCGCAGGCATGACGAGACTCGTGTTTCCAAGCCAGGCTTGCGGTTCGCCGCCCAGGAAGACGATCACGGCGTTGATAAAGCCGCGCTCGGGATCCGGATTGAGGATGAACAACCACATCAGCGCGGCGATCACTTCGGAGAGGACGTAGGGCATGAAGAAAATGACACGGAAGAAGACGCGCCCTGGCAAGTCGCGTCCCACCAGCACAGCCAGCATGAGTGAAAGCGGAAGTTGCAGGAATAGAGAGAACGCAATAATAAATAACACATTGCGCAGTGCGATCAAGAAGACTCTGTCCTGCAGAATGTTCTTGAAGTTATCCAGCCCCACAAAGTCAACGGCGGGGCCGAATCCCTTCCAATTGAAAAGGCTGTAATAAATCGATTGGATAATGGGATAAACAACAAAAATAATGAAAAGAACAATGGCGGGAAGCAGAAACAAAAAAATTACAAGTCTTTCCTTATTCTTTTTTCTTCCAGTTGTCCCCGGCTTCAATTTGAAGATATTCGGAATTGTTGGAAGATTTTGCATTCAGCACCTCCGATGCAGCCATGAAATGATGCGGGGATCGGTTCATTGAAGTCCGATCCCCGCATCATCAAAGTGCTTGCTTACTTCAGTTCCTGTTGAGCGGAGTTTTCAATTTCCTGGGCAGCCTGTTCAGGCGTTAGCGTGCCAGCAAACAATCCCTGGGTAGCGTCGTTAACGACGGAACCCATGGCAGGCGGTAAAGCCTGATCGTAATACAACTGGAAGTACTCCGCCTTGGCCAACTGCTGCTGGAGGATGATCATCAGCGGATCATCGAGACCAGCTTCACCACCCTTAACCACCGGGATAATCACGCCGATCTCAGCCAATTGAACCTGTGATTCCGGGCGAGTCAGGTATTTGACAAAGTCGATAGCTTCCGGAGATGCGTTTTTACCAATCGCAAAGCCGTTACCGCCACCAACCGCGTCGTTGGGATCACCAGCGCCACCTGCAACGGCCGGGAAGGGGAACCATCCGAGGTCATCGCCGATGCCCTCTTTATCTTCGCTGTTGTCTTTTTCAACAGCCGGAGCCCACTGACCCATCAATTCCATGGCGGCTTTGGCATTTCCCATGGCTGTGGCTTCATCGCCATAGGTCGCGCCGAGGAAACCATCCTGGAACGGTTCGAGGGCAACCAAATCCTGGACCATTTCGCCGGCTTTGACAAACGGTTCATCCGTGAAGGAGCCCGTGCGCAGCAACGCACCCTCAAAATTGGCTTTACCGCCCAGACGGGTCACTAGGTAGGCCCACATGTGCATGCCGGGCCAGTTATCACCTTCACCCAGAGCGATCGGAGTGATGCCGGCTGCTTTGAGCGCCTTCACATCATCGATTAATTCAGCCCAGGTGGTGGGCGGGGCATCGATGCCTGCCTGAGCAAAGAGTGCCTTGTTGTACCAGAAACCGATCATGCCCATGTCCCAAGGCACACCATAGTTCTTGCCCTTGTAGGAATACACACCCAACGCGCCGGGTGCAAAAGTGTTGCGCCACTCCCCGCCGTTCGCATCGAGGTCAGGGGTGATGTCTTTGAGCAAACCGGCAGTGGCGTACTCGTTCAATACACCGCCTCCCCAGCTCTGGAAGATATCGGGGGGTTCACCGGATTGCATAACAGTGGTCAGCTTGGTCTTAAAGGCTTCGTTTTCCAAGACAGTAATCTCAATGTTGACATTCGGATGGGCAGCCATGTATTCATCGGCGAGCTTTTGCCAAAGTGCTTTGTGTTCATCCGCAGTCGAGATATGCCACCAGGTAACTGTGACTTTCTCTCCTGATGCAGGAGCAGCCTTGGTGCCGCACGCAGAAAGAACGAATGCGGCGATAAGTATTATGCTAAATATTAAATGAAACTTGCGAGACATTTTCCTCCTCCTTCATTGAGGCAATCGATCTGATTTACGGATCTGCTATGTGAAAAGTGGGATATAGATCTTAGCGTATAATCTGTATGTGCTGGTTCTCCTTTCTGTGTAAAGGGATCCACACTACAGGGTCGGTTGGCTCGTCGGTGGGTTAGCCGACCCTGTATCTGGAGGCTGGACAGAATCGCGGATGATTAATTCTGTCGGCAACCTCATTTGGTCAACTTCTCTCTCGGGGTTTTTAAGAATATCCAGAAGCATTTGGGTAGCAACACGTCCCATCTGCTCAAGCGGTTGGCGAACTGTAGTCAGCGCGGGGCGAATCATTGCGGACTGAGGGACATCATCGAATCCCATGACAGAAATATCTTCTGGTACGCGCAGACCGCGGCTCCGAACAGCATCCATCGCCCCCATAGCCATTGCATCATTGGAAGCAAAAATAGCCGTCAGCACTTCGCCCAGATCCAATAAAGCAGTCGCTCCAGCGTAGCCGGATGGTTGGGTGTAATCTCCTTCGTAGATCAAGTCCGGGTTTTCGGGGATGTGATTGGTGCGTAACGCCGACTTGTACCCTTCCAACCGATCTGTGGCTGAATTCAAATCCATCGACCCAGTCATAAACCCGATTCTTCTGTGCCCAAGCTCGATAAGGTACTCCGTAGCTTTATATGCGCCCTGCCAATTGGTTGCGCCAACATAACGACACGGCTCATTCTCAACTTGATTGTCAATTAGAACAAATGGAAAACTACGATCTATCAGTGTGCCGATATAATCAGAAGGACTGCGCGGAATTAGAAACAGAAGGCCATCCACCATGCCTTGCACCATGTTGGCAACATATTTTGCTTCTTTATCAGCCACGAGATGGGTTGTGAAAAGCATCAGGTCAAGCTGGCTTAATTCCAGTTCAGTGTCAATCCCCTGCATGATTTCACCGATGTAGCCAGTTCCCAAATTCGGAACCAAGACACCAATTGTGTTGGTCTTCCTCCCCTTCAACCCCCGCGCCTGACGATTGGCGACATACCCCATTTCTTTTGCCACAGCTAATACCCGTTCGCGCGTCTCGTCAGCAACGTGAACATCATCATTAATGACACGCGAAACGGTGCCGAGTGATACACCCGCCTCCTTAGCCACTTGCACGATTGTCACTCTCGATGAAGATTTTCGTTTTGTCATAATTTGGAAACGTTTACAATGAGTACGATATAGATCAATTATTTACAAATTTATAGTGCGGTATGCCGATATTTTGTAGTAGTATTAGCAGATTTTTACCGTTATAATCGAATATATGAGAGAACATATTTGGAAACGTTTCCATGATTTTAGCAAATTCATTATCCGAAGTCAATTACTTTTCCGTTGTGACCGAAAACTCACGCGATTTTCCAAAAGATATCCCCGACCAAAGATTGGTCCATGGAAGACGATGAGGCAAGCTCGAAGAGCAGCATTGCAGCGAGCAAACGTGCTTTGCCCGAAACCTTTGTCAAAAAACGATTTGAAGGTGTGATCACCATTCAAGTCTGTGAAACGAAGATCGGCAGTTCAATCCACATTTAAAACGAGGAAATTCAACATGAACAGCAATATCAGAAAGAATCGCATGACCGATATTATCCTTACCCTACTTGAATCAGATGGTGCACCACTCGCAAACCAACAGGTGACCGTAGAACAAACCAACCATAGTTTTCTCTTCGGCACAGCCGCCTTCGACATAATTCCGCTGACAAACGGTGAATATATTGGTCAAGAAAAGGAACGTGCCGAACGACGCGCAGAGAAAATCACGACTCTATTCAACGCCGCAACACTCCCCTTCTATTGGGCACGCTTCGAGCCACAGAGGGGCAACCCCATCACAGAGAAGGTCAAGAATGCCGCTCGCTGGTGTCTCGATCGCAATTTGCTCCTAAAGGGACATCCTCTCTGCTGGCACACCGTCACAGCCGACTGGCTCCTCGAGATGAGCAACGCCGAAATCCTGGAAGCACAGACAGCCCGAATTAAAAGAGATGTATCAGATTTTCGTGGCTTGATCGATATGTGGGATGTCGTCAACGAAGCCGTTATCATGCCCATCTTCGAGAAATATGATAACGGCATCACCCGTCTCTGCAAGGAGCTGGGCCGCATCGAAACGATCAGGATAATGTTCAAAACGGCGCGGAAAGCCAACCCGACCGCAACCCTGCTCATCAACGACTTCGACGTCTCACCCGCCTACGACATTCTAGTGGAAGGATGTCTTGAAGCGGGAATACAATTTGATGTAATCGGTATCCAATCCCACATGCATCAGGGCTGGTGGGGCGTGGAGAAAACCTTGAAGGTGTTGGAAAACTTCGAGCGATTCAATCTCCCCATTCACTTCACGGAGACTACGCTGGTCTCAGGTCATCTCATGCCTCCGGAGATCGTAGACCTCAATGATTACCAAGTCACTGATTGGCCCACAACACCCGAAGGTGAGGAACGCCAGGCAGAACAAGCCATTCGACATTACGAAACGCTCTTCTCACATCCGTTAGTGGAAGGCATCACCTGGTGGGATTCGTCCGATGGTGGTTGGCTCAATGCGCCAGCAGGTTTGCTGCGAAAGGATGGTTCTGCCAAACCCGCCTACGAAGAATTGATGAAACTGATCAAGGGAGAATGGTGGGTATCACCTACGAAAGTTATGACGAACGACAAGGGTGAAATTCACTTTTCCGGATTTTATGGTCAATACAAATTGTCTTTTGGCAGAAAACGAAAGGATTTCGCTATTCCAAAAGGAAAAGAGACGAGGATTTCTGTCGAAGTGTAATTGCCGAGGAACACTCGCATCAGTTTTTTGGGGGTTCGGCAGATCGCGGGCCTGTTGTATCCAGGTGTACAACCGCAACTGGATCTTTCCGCTGAGGTATACAAGTCGACTGCAAGACCAGCGCTGTCGATGCACGCTTGCACAGCCCAACCTTACGCAGACACCTGGATCGCCTTTCGATCTCCCGGCAGGCGCGAGACGACCGCAGTGCCGAGCAGCATTAACGCCGCGCTGATGGTGAATCCCAAGCGCAAACCGTATGCATCCGCAATGAGACCTAAAACGATCACCGCCACGGCACGGATGAGAAAATTGGTTGCCATGAACACGCCGTTCGCCAGGGCGCGATTTTCGGGAAAAGACTCCTGCACCATGGCCATCAACACCGGTGTCGTCGACAGCGAAACCAGTCCCAACGGGACGAGCACGGCGAAACGCATCCAGTTCGTCCAGGAAAGGAACAACAGCGTCAAAAACGGCGTCGCCAGCATGGAGATGTACAGAACGCTGCGTCGTCCCCAGCGATCGCTGAGCGTCCCGCCCAGCAGCGCGCCGATGACGCCGGCGCCTTCCAGAATGGAAAGCGCCGAACCGGAAAGAAATAGATCGCTGCCTTCCTCGTTCAGGAATATGGGCAGATACGTTGTGAGGCAAACACTCATAAAAGCGCGTAAAAGGAGGAACAACGCCAACGGAAGCATTAACGTGCGCATCTCCCGCAGAGCCTGCTTCCAGTGCAGTTCGCTAACTTCGTCCGGACGGCCGGGTACGTCTTTCAAACGAAAGAAGAGTATCGCTGAAGCCATCCAACCGCCCAACATCAACCACGCCAGGCCCTCCAGCGTGAGATAGCCGATCGCTGCGACCAGCAAGATCGGCCCGATCGTGCGCCCCAGCTCGCCGCCGACCATCCAGAAACTCATGCCCAGCCCAAGGCGATTTCCCGATACGCGTCCCGCCATGACCGGCCCGATGGCGTGGATGCTCGCAGAACTGAATCCCGCGGCGAGCAGCAGAATGGGCAGGATGACGTAAGAGGGTGCGACGCCCAACAAACTCATCATCGTCGCCGTAACGCCCGGCGCCAGGATCACCAGGTAGCGCAGACTGACCCGATCGCCGATGTGGCCGATCAGCGGCTGCAGGATCGAAGGGCCCTGCATGAAAACCGAAAGCAGACCGGCTTCCGTCTTGGAAAGCAGGAACTTATCGATCAGCGCTGGCAGCATCGGTGCCAGGAAAGCCGAGTACGTGTCGTGAATCCAATGCCCGGCAGCCAGACTGATCACGTCCGCGGTTATGAAATCATCCTCAGCTCCGGAACGTGGGAGGGCATTCCGCTCGATCCCCTGTTGGGTTTTTTGCAGTCTGGCCAATAGCTTTTCCCGATCGGACTAGTTTTGAACCGCATTATTCTAACAGATACGGATTCCGGCGGCACCAATCGGCGCGTTTGCCGCTTGATTCCGTTTCAATCGTTGCTACAATGTCAGATGATGGACCTCGACGAACCTCGCGTGCGAGCGCCAGAATTTCCAGACTCGATGTGGCTCAACATCTACAGCGATGTATCGTTGCACAGCTTGCAGCCCAACGTCGTCCTACTCGATTTCTGGGAGTATACCTGCATCAACTGCCTGCGTACCTTGCCCTACCTGCGAGCCTGGCATGAACGCTACGCCGATCTCGGGCTGACGATCGTGGGCGTCCACACACCCGAATTCCGCTTCGGCCGGCGACCCGAATTCGTCAAGGCGGCCATCGGCCGCCTGGGCATAGGATGGCCGGTCGTTCTCGATAACGACCAACACATCTGGACCAGCTACGCCAACTGCTGCCGGCCGACGATTCATCTGATCGACGGGCAGGGTTACGTCCGATTCTCACGCGCCGGGGATCATGGCTACACGCAAATTGAAAGCGTTATCCAGGCTTTGCTGCGGGAGAAAGATCCCGACGTTCAACTGCCGCCGCTGCCCAAAGCAGAACATGCCCCCAGCGCCGTTTGTGTCCCCACTTCACAGGAAATCCACGTCGATGCACTCGGTTGCCCCTTACCGCAGGACGATAAGGCTGTCGAGTATTCGCTGCCGGCCCATCTCGCCGAGGGGCACTTCTACCTCGCAGGCAGCTGGCGGCTTAAAAACGACGGTCTGACAATCTCCGGCGAAAGCGGGACGATCACCTTGCCCTACCACGCCGCAGACGTTTACGCCGTGCTCTCGCCGAGTCCACACAGCGGCGGCTACACACGCTCCGAACACAGCCCACTTAAGATTGAGATTCTCCAAGACGGACGGCCGCTTCCGGTTGACAACTACGGCCAGGATGTGTTCAAAGATAAGGATCGATCGATGCTGCGCATCGACATCCCTCGCAGCTACCACGTAGCTCACAATTCAACGGTTCGCCGCGCTGAACTTCAAATGCGCATAATGGAAACCGGACTCACGTTATTCGCCTTCTCCTTCGGATCTTGCCTGATCACCGATCCGGCGGAAGAAAGCAGGGGAGCCTGACGTGTTGCGAAGGATTTTGTTGTATCTTTCTGATGCCGGCTGGGCACGCCGGCTCGTCAGAAATTGGCGGCTCGCCCGGCGGGTCTCATCTCGCTTTATCGCCGGAGAAACGCTCGACGAAGCCTGCGAAGTCGTGCGCAGGTTGAACCAGAAGGGCATGTATACTTCGCTGGATCATCTGGGGGAGAACGTCACCAACACCGAAGAGGCGGATGTGGCACGAGACGACTATACCCACATGCTCCAGCGCATCTCCGACACCGATCTTCAATCGAACATATCCGTCAAGCTCTCCCAACTCGGTCTCGGCGTGGATTTCGAACGCTGCTTGTACAACATCCACGCCATCGTTTCACATGCCGCATCTCTCAGCATCATGGTGCGCATCGACATGGAGGATTCGTCCACCGTCGATCGGACGCTCGAAATCTTCCGCGAGCTGCGGCACTCCGGTCTCGACAACGTCGGCCTCGTCTTGCAGGCTTATCTCTTTCGTACACAGGAAGACTTGAATGCCCTTTCACCCTTGCACGCGCACGTTCGTATATGCAAGGGAGCCTACAACGAACCCGCCGAAGTTGCCTTCCCCCGGAAGTCAGACGTCGACTGCAATTTTGACTGCCTATCCAGTCAGTTGCTCGATTTCGCCAAGTCCACCGCCGAGCAAACCGCCACCAGCGGGAAATACCCTCCGATCCCGGCGATCGCCACGCACGATGAAAGACGCATCGCACACGCCGTCCATCACGCTGAAACGATCGAAATGCCCAAGGGATCGATCGAATTCCAGATGCTCTACGGAATCCGGCCCGACCTGCAGAACCGCCTGGCAGAATCGGGATTCCCCGTCCGCGTTTATGTCCCCTTCGGGAGCGAGTGGTATCCTTATTTCGTGCGCCGCCTGGCAGAACGACCGGCAAATTTAAGATTCTTCTTGTCCCACCTCGTCCGCCGAAAAGGAAACGAATCATGAAACGAAGAACGTGCGGCCTGCTTGCTTTTTTACTGCTGCTCCCCGCTTGCACATCGACGCCGTCCCCCACCAGACTGGCGCCCAAACCTACAACGCAGTCATCGTTTGAAGCAACACCTGTACCAATGACGGAAGAAATGCCCATGCCGGCGACGTGGACTCCAACGCAGACTCTCCTACCGACACAGACATCCACCGTCACGCCCAGTCCTACGATGACGCTCAGCCCTACCCATATAAAAACGAGTACTTCTCCGCCGACGAGGGCCGATGTTCCCATGGATCTCACCCTCACTTCGACCACCATTCAACGCAGCGATCTGCCCCCCGGTTTCGAGCAAATTGAATACGATAGACAAGGTGTGAAGTACCTGCCGCTGGAAGATGAAGGGATCGCCGCAATGGGAGCGGTGTTCTACACCAATCGAGAAACGAGGAGTTCCGTCCTTTCGGTGACGTTCGCTTTCGCCAACCCGGCAAGCCAACTAATCTTCGACCAATCCCTCGACGATCTCGAAGGGATCATGCAAAAAAAGTTCGACGAATTGGGTTTGTACGAAATGGGGATCGAGGTCGATCTCCAAGTGCTCCAAGATTTTCCGAAAATTGGAGAGAAGTCTGCGGCCGCGCATCTGGAATTGGGAATCAGCGGGTTAAAGACGATGACCGACATTGCGCTGTTCCGCATCGAGGGCTACGGCGGCGTCGTGATGATCGTTCCTCCGGCGACAGAACCCAATGATCTCGAACCGGCTGCGTTGGCTTATTTGCAATACAGCCGGATGGTCGCCATACTGAGTGGGGGTTCCTGATGGATTTACAAGGGAAAACGGCAGTCGTTACCGGCGGGGCGCATCGGGTGGGAGGCGCAATCTCACTCGCTCTCGCCGAACGCGGCTGCCGCGTCGTGGTACACTTCCATACATCTGCAGCGCAGGCTGATAGAACCGCCTCGAATATTGAGAATCTCGGCCTTGAGTGCATCAAGGTCCAAGCAGATTTAGGCCAGTATGCAGGCGTGCTTGCGCTTTTCGAAGCCATCGACCAGGTTGGCTGGAGCGCGGACATCCTGGTCAACTCGGCGGCAATCATGAAAGCGGCTGACCTCCTTAAGGCAGACGAAACCGACTGGGCTCGGACCATCGATCTGAATTTGAAAGGGGCGTTCTTCTGTCTGCAGCAGGCGGCGGCGCGCATGCAGACGCAGGGCGGCTTGATCGTCAACATCACCGACATCGCCGGACAGCGTCCCTGGCCTCGCCATCCGATTCATTCGATCAGTAAAGCGGGGCTTGAGATGCTGACCCAGGTGGCCGCACTGAAATTGGCGCCCAAGATCCGGGTCAACGCGGTTGCCCCCGGCCCCGTGGCCAAACCTGAATCGATGAGCGCAGATCGCTGGCGCGAGATTACAAACGAACTTCCACTGAAGCGAGGCGGAGATTCCCGCGATGTCGCTCGAGCGGTGTTATTTCTAGCCGAGAACGACTTTATCACTGGCGAAACACTGGTCATAGACGGTGGCAATAGGTTGCTGTAGCGAATTTCTCCATTCCCGATCGTGGCCCGATTCGAACCACGACAGCAGCCAGACAAGATGGTAAGGATATGCAGGACAGAGATCCCGCGACGACCTTCGACATGAAAACCCTGCGTCTCTTCTTAAAATTGAGCAGGCCCGTCTTTCTCCTCGGCGGCGCGCTGGTGTTCGGACTCGGCGCCGCCATTGCATCGTTTCAGGATTACCCCATCGATCTCGGTCGCTACCTGATCGGCCAGGGCATGATTACATTCATTCAATTGATGACCCAGTATCTGAATGAATATTACGGTGCCGATGCAGACCGCGAGAATCCCAACCGAACGCCGTTTTCCGGCGGAAGCGGTGTCCTGGGGCCGGATGGACTGCCGCACCAGGTCGCGCTCTACGCCGCGGCGGCCTGCGTTGCAATTGCAGGCACTCTGGCATCCGTCTCGGTCTTTCGCAATCTGTTCCCCCTCGTTGCCTGGCTGATTCTGGTCTTGATCTTCATCGGCGCATTCTATTACAACGTTCCGCCAATTCGCTTGATCCGCTCGGGCTACGGAGAGATCACGACCTCGACCATCGTCGCCTTGTTGGTCCCCAGTTTCAGTTTTGCCGCACAGTCCGGAAAAGTAGACCGTTTGCTACTGATGAGCACGATTCCGTTGGTGGCCTTGCACTTTGCGATGATGATCGCACTCCAACTCCCGGATTATGCCAGCGACTTGAAACACGATAAGCACACGCTGATGGTCAGGTTGGGTTGGTCCACGACGATGCGCTTGCATGACTTCGCCATCCTCTTCGCCATCATCTTTCTGGGCGTGGCCTCTTTTTACACTATACCCCTACGAGTCGCGCTCGGCTCCCTGATCGCGCTGCCGCTGGCACTGGCCCAGATATGGCAAATGCAGCGCATTCGCCGCGGCTATCCGGTCCGCTGGCGCATCCTCACTTTCAGCGCAGTCGGCTTGTTCAGCCTGGCGGTGTACCTGCAGTTAATCGGGTATTTGTATACATAAGCATGCCCGAATTTTTGAATCTCCTCCCGCCGGATGCGGCATTAGAAAAACTCCTGCACGCGATCCCTGAGGATCGAACGCCAGCCTCCGAGACGGTGCCGACGGCGGAGGCTCTCGATCGCGTTCTGTGCCAAACGATCGCTGCTCCCCACACTTTACCGCCCTTCGACCGTTCCACCGTAGATGGTTACGCACTGCGTGCAAAGGACACGTTCGGCGCAAGCCCCAGTCTTCCGGCGTATCTCACGATCGCAGGTGAAGTCGAGATGGGCAAGCCCGCGCTCCAGGAACTCGCAACGGGCCAGGCGATCGTCGTGCACACCGGCGGTATGATTCCACCCGGCAGCGACGCCGTCGTAATGCTGGAGGATACGCAGTGGGCCAGGGAAGGCGAGATCGAGATCCTCCGCGCCGCCGCAGTCGGAGAAAACATCCTCCAGGAAGGCGAAGACGTTAAAAACGGCGATACTGTCTTTCGAGCCGGCCAACTTCTGCGAGCGCAGGAAATCGGAGGCTTGATGGCCTTCGGTGTCACGCAGGTGCAGGTCGCACGCCGGCCGCAGGTGGGAATCCTGTCGACGGGCGACGAGATCGTTCCCCCGGACGCCACTCCGCAGCACGGACAGGTCCGCGACGTCAACAGCTACACCTTGAGTGCGCTCGTCCACCATGCCGGCGGAACACCGCTACGGCGCGGTATCGTGTCCGATCGACGCCAGGATTTACTTCGAGCGGCAGAGCAAGCGCAGCGCGAAGACGACGTCCTCATCATCACAGCAGGCTCGTCCGTCTCTGCACGCGACATCACGGCAGACGTGATTGGCTCGCTGGGACCACCGGGCGTCCTGGTTCATGGAGTCTCGATCAAGCCCGGAAAGCCGACGATTCTCGCCGTAGCAGACGGGGTTCCCATGATCGGCCTGCCTGGGAACCCGGTGAGTGCGCTGGTATCGGCCGGATTGTTCCTGGTACCGGTGATCCAAAAATTACTCGGAATCAAGCGAAGCCCGCGCAGCGCTTCGGTTTCAGCCCAATTATCCGTCAACATCGCATCGAAGGCAGGCCGGGAGGATTATCTTCCCGTCAGCCTCTTGGAAACGCCGGACGGACTCGTCGCGGAACCCGTGTACGGTCGTTCGAATCTCATCTTCACCCTCATACGCGCAGACGGACTGATTCGTATCCCTGCCGAATCGACCGGGGTGGCTGCCGGGACGAGCGTCGCGGTACGCTTATTCTGATGCCCGTATGCTCGTGCGGTGGATCGGGAAGATTTTTCGCAAGATCGTTTCAGCCAGGAGACGGCAACATTGTCCACGACTGACAAGCGCGCTTCCTTTTATCTGAATGATATTCCCCTTCGGGAAGCGCGTGAACGCTTCAGGCAGGCGCTGGCCGCGGCCGGCCTGGATCGTCCGCTGGGAAGCGAGACGCTGCTCCTCGATCGCGCCCTCGGACGTGTGACCGCGGAAGCGGTGTGGGCAAAACGTTCCTCTCCGCACTACCACGCAGCCGCCATGGACGGCTTTGCGCTGCGGGCGGCGGATACGGACGGCGCCAACGACCGCAATCCCACGGATCTGGCACTCGAAACCCAGACAGCCTACGTCGACACGGGCGATGCGATGCCGTCCTGGGCGGATGCCGTCGTGCCGATCGAACTCGTCGAACCCATCCCGGCATCCGCCGACGTGCGCCACTGTGATTCGATCCGCATTCGCGCGTCAGTCAGCCCGTGGTCGAACGTGCGTTTGATGGGCGAAGACATGGTAACGACGGAGTTGGTCCTGCCGGCCGGACACGTTCTCCAGCCCATCGATCTGGGCGCCATCGCAGCGTGCGGCCACGATTGCGTACGCGTCTGGCGCCGGCCACGCGTGGCGATCCTGCCCACCGGTTCGGAGCTCGTTCCGCCCGGCACGCAGGCGAAAGCGGGACAAATCATCGAATTCAATTCTCTGGTGCTTGCCGGACAGGTGGAAGCCTGGGGTGGTGAGCCAAGCCGCTTGCCGATCGTTGGGGACGATCCCGCCAAACTCAAAAAGGCCGTTGCCTCGGCATCCGCAGCCCACGACCTCGTGCTCGTCATTGCCGGCTCGTCGGCCGGAAGCGAAGACTTCACGGCCGGTGCGATCGGCGAACTGGGCCGGGTCCTCGTCCACGGCATCGCCGTACGCCCGGGGCATCCCGTAATCCTCGGCATGCTGGACAGTGCACCTTCGGAAAAAGAAGAGTCTTCCAGCCGGTCCGTTCCCGTGATCGGCGTTCCGGGATACCCGGTGTCTGCAGCGCTTACGGGTGAGATCTTCGTCGAACCGCTGCTCGCAGAATGGACGGGGCGTCTCCCGCGGGAACTTCCCACGCTCGAAGCGACAATCACCCGCAAAGTACACTCGTCGCTCGGAGACGACGAATATCTACGCGTGACCGTGGGACGAGTGGGAAATCGGATCGTCGCCGCCCCACTGACCCGCGGTGCAGGCGTGATCACCTCCCTCGTCCGCGCGGACGGCATCGTCATCATCCCTGCCGGCGTCCAGGGCTTCCAGGCGGGCGAAAAGGTCAACGTAAAGCTCTACCGCACGCCCGCGGAGATCGAACGTACGATCCTGATACTGGGCTCCCACGATCTGTGCATCGACCTCATGGCGCAGTTCATCGCCTTCAAGGGCGCTCGAATTTCATCCGCCAACCTCGGCAGCCTCGGCGGGCTGATCGCCCTTCGGCGCAGGGAAGCACATCTGGCCGGCAGCCACCTGCTCGATCCCGAGAGTGGAGAATACAATCTGACTTACGTCGCCAAATACCTGCCGGAGGTCGAGACGGTCGTCTTGGGCTTCGTCTACCGCCAACAGGGCTTGATCGTGGAGCGGGACAATCCGCTGGGCATCCAGGGTCTCGAGGATCTCACCCGGGAAGATGTTGTTTTCATCAACCGTCAGCGAGGTAGTGGGACCCGCATTCTTCTCGATTATCACCTCGCATCACAGGGAATTAACGCAAAAACGATCCGGGGATACGATCAGGAAGCGTTTACCCACCTCGCCGTCGCCGCAGCGGTCACATCGGGCCGTGCGAATTGCGGCCTCGGTATCCAGGCCGCAGCGGCCGCGCTGGACCTGGATTTCATCCCCTTGTTTCAGGAACGCTACGATTTGATCATTCCCATGGAACACTACCAGCATCCCAAGCTGCAGCCGTTGCTCGAGCTGCTCGAAGACCCGGAATTCGTGCAGGCCGTGAAGGATTTGCCGGGCTACGATACCGCGCCCATGGGCAAACGCTTTGCTTGATCCGGTAAAATGTACATACGCATAGGGAGGCCAGATGGACACATTAAAGCCAGGGGACAGCGCACCGGATTTCGAGCTTAATAGTGATCGCGGAGAACCGGTCAAGCTGAGCGATTATCGCGGCCAGACCGTGGTACTCTATTTTTACCCCCGCGCGGACACACCGGGATGTACCAAAGAAGCCTGCGCGTTTCGAGATGATTACCGCATCTATAAAGAACGCGGCGTCGTCATCCTGGGTGTCAGCCCGGACAGCGTCAAGAAACAGGCAAAATTCAAGGATAAATACAATTTGCCTTTTACGTTGCTCGACGACACCGAACACGAGGTCAGCAAGGCCTACGGCGTTTGGGGGTTGAAGAAATTCAGCGGGCGGGAGTACATGGGCGTACTGCGAACCACGTACCTGATCGGCGCCGATGGAAAGATCATCGACGTCTTCGAGAAGGTCAAACCGGCGGAACACAGCCAGGAAATCCTGGAAGCGCTCGATCAGCACAAGGTATGATGCTGGCCCTTTACGGAAGAGACTCGCAGGTTTGAAGCGACGTCGTGTCGCGGCCGCGAGTTATGACGAGTACCATCGCTTCACGTGACAAATGACCTATTGAACCACGTAGTACAGCGCGTATAATGCAATTGTCGTCACTTGGCCTTTGGGTCAGTGTAGCGACCGCCCCCGGGCTTGCCCCCCTCAGGTCTGGGGGTGCTTCTTTTAACGCAATGCGCGGAAACGATTTATCCAGACTTCAAGCAGCCGCCGGTTTTCGTATTAGTGCAGCAGCTTTAGTATCTCTTCCGGCTTGAAATCGAAAACCCGTTTCCCGTCGATGTCGAACGTCGGCGTGATCAGCTTGCCGTCCGCCCATTTGCGGACCTGTTCCATGGCGCCGGGTGTAGTCCACACGTCGACTTCCGTGTAGGCCAATCCACGTTTGGCCAGCCATTCTCTCGCCTTTTTACAATCGTGGCACCATTTCGAACAGTACATGACGATGCCTCCCCGCGGCAGCTCAGCGGGTTCTTCAATCGGGATCTTGCCTTTCACTTCCGGATCGAAGCGCTGGATCTCGGCGAAAAGGATGTCGTTGTTGGGCAGGTCGTCGATATCGTGTATATCGATGTATTGAATCACGCCCTTTTTATCGAGGACGAAAATGGCGCGTTCGGTGTATCCTTCCTTGCGCAGGACGCCGTACTTCTTCGCCACTTTTCCGTGCGGCCAAAAATCACTCAGTAAGGTATAATTGTTCCCACCCTGGCTCTCTGCCCATGCTTTCAATGGCGGATTGGTATCTCGGCGGATGCCCTGAACCTGGGGGTCCAAGCTCGCTTACTTGGC
>JARRPX010000039.1 GCA_037382465.1 Anaerolineales bacterium
CCGGCATTGTATTGGGCGCGCTACATATTGATCGGCATGCCCATCCCCTATGGCGGCAACGACGTAATGCTGCACCCCATGGCCTGGGCCGGGTGGGCGGGGCTTCTGGTGACGGCGCTCAATCTCATTCCCGCCGGCCAGCTCGATGGCGGTCACGTCGCCAACGTGCTTTTCGGGCGGCGGGCGATCAAGATGTGGCCCTACATCGTGACGGCCTTGTGTCTGCTCGGCCTCGTGTGGACGGGCTGGTTTATATGGGCGGTGCTGATCTTTTTCTTGGGCCGCACCTATGCCCGACCTTACGATTCGATCACCCCGCTGGACACACGCAGGAGAGCGATCGCAATATTCGGCTTGATCCTCTTCGTTTTGGTGTTCATTCCGATCCCACTGCAGATCATGTAGCCTGCTGCGGGACGATGGGTGTGAAACACGGGGGAAATCAGATGGCTTCCAGCGTGCCGCGGCGTTTCGCCTGCGTTTCGAACCAGCGGAACATCACGTAGCCGAGCAGGGTGTAAATAACCCCCAACAAGAGTTCGTTTGTCAAGGCAGGCAGGACCTGGATCAGGTCGGCGCCAGCGATGATGCTGCGTGCGGCGGCGATGCCGCGCGTTAGGGGAAGGTAATCGGAAATGCTGCGCATCAGCGGAGGAAGGGATCCCAACGGGATGTTGGCGCCGCTCAATAACAACAAGAGGAAATACATCGTGTTGTTGATGAAGAACGTATTGCGCGTGATCAGGCTGAAACATCCGAGCAGTAAGCCCATCCCCGAGGTGCTGATGGTGGTGACCAGAATAGTGACGATCAGAGCGAGGGGATCCGCCTGAGAAAGGTTCAGGCTGAAGAGCAAGACGCCCCATGCAAACCCCAGGAAGACGCCCAGCATGCCGTCGAAAATATGAAAGAAGGCGCGGCCCACGATCATCGTCATGCGATTGGCCGGGGTGCCGAACAGATAGGGCAGCGTGCCCTCCCAGCGGTCGCCGCCGATGCTCATCGTGACCCCGAAGATACCGCTGAGGGCCGTCGTATGCATGGCGTTGCCGATCACGAAGAAAGTCGGATCGCTGCTGTTGGTGGCAAATTTCCCCAGGAAGACGAAAAACAGGATCTCGTTGAGGGGATTGACGACCTTGGTGGCGATGTAGTTGGCCGGACTCAACCAGCGGAAGAGCGCGATGTAGGAGAGGTAGGCGCCTTGAAAGAACAACCGCAGGTTCAGCCGCAGTTTATTCATCGCGGATACCCCCCAGGACCGGGTATCGTATAGCCAATCCGGAATCGTGAGTGCTCTCATTGCATGCCAATCGTAGCGTCTTCGCGCACTTTGCGCAGCATAACGCGGAACAGGAGGCGCGATACGAGCAGCCCAAGAATGCTGAAGACGAGAAGCATCATCAGGGAGAATACGATATCGGATACGGACGCACCGCCGCTGGATGCGCCGTGCAGGGCGCGTGCCGCCCAGTAAGGAGGGAGTAGGTAGCTGAAAGGCGTTGTCCAACCCGGCAGCAGGGCGATCGGAAATAGAAAGCCGGCCAAGATGTACACCGGGTATTCCAGTGCATTCTGCCATCGCTGTACACTGGGATTCAGCAGAAAGATGGGCGAGATGATCAAACCGAAACAGACGAAAGCGATAACCGTCATTGCCAGCGAAAGGACGAAGAACAACGGGTGCTCGATGGTTACCTGGTAACCAAAGACCCACGAGACGAGGGTGTAGCAAACAAACATCGAACCGAGGGATTGGGTGACGTTGGCAAGATTCTTACCAAATACGATGACCGATACAGGTGTCGGCGTGGCAGTGATCATTTCCAGCGTTCCAGTCCAACGCTCCTGGGTAATGCTGTTACCGCTTTCGAAGAGCAGATTGGTCCACAACCCGGTCATGCCGCTGCCGACGACGATGAAGATGATAGCCTCACTCACGCGATCCCCGATCATCCACAGCGCGAGGGTTGCAATGATCAGGGGCTGAATCAGAACACCGAAGATGATGAACATATCGAAGACGTTCTGGCGAAATGTCATCACCGCTGCGGATTTCATCGCGCGCAGGTACTTGATTGCCAGCGATGTGCGCATCACGCACCTCCCACGAGGCGTACGTATGCGTCCTCGAGCGTGGGCTCGCGAACGACGACCTTACCGACGCGCACGCCGTCCATCGCGGCCAGCAGTTCGGGAACGGCTTCCGACCCGATCGGAGAATGGGCGAGCAACAACTGTCTTTGATCCCGCTCCTCGACGTTGACGGTGTCGATGAACGGCAGGGTCCGCAGGCGTCTGAGAGTCTTCTCGGGTAAGCCGAAGACCTCGATCTCGATCACGGAAAGATCGCTCACCAGATCCTTGAGTCCCTTCGGCGTGTCCAGGGCGACGATATGACCACGATCGATGACCGCGATGCGCTCGCACAACGCATCCGCCTCGAACATATAATGGGTCGTGAGCAGGATGGTTTTCTTCTCGGCCTGCAGGTTGCGGATGACCTGACGCAGTTCACGCGCGCCGACGGGATCGAGCCCCATCGTGGGTTCGTCCAGGAAGAGCACTTCCGGATCGTGGAGCAGGGTGCGGGCGATGTGCAAACGCTGCTTCATGCCGCGAGAATAACCTTCGACGCGTTCCTGGCCTCGGTCTTTCAGCCCGACGAGATCGAGTAGATAGGGAATGCGTTCATCGCTGACCTTTGGATCGACGTGGTACAGGCTGGCGAAGTAGCGCAGATTGTTAATCCCCGACAGGCGCCAATACAGGCCGCGCTCGCCGCCGAAAATGAAACCGATGCGTCCGCGGATGGCGTCCGCCTGGTCGACGACGTCGTAGCCCAGCACGCGGGCCGTTCCCGACGTGGGAATGAGCAGCGTGGTCAGCATCTTTACCGTGGTCGTTTTTCCGGCGCCGTTGGGTCCAAGCATGCCGAAGAGGCTGCCTTGAGGCACGTTGAAGGAAATGCCGTCTACGGCGACGACCTCCTTGGTTTTTCTGCGGAAAATGCCGACCGTGGTTTTGAACACGCGGCGAAGATTGCTGATTTCGATGGCGTTCACGTGACACTCCACTACAAACACTGTTACAACAACCGTGTCGCTTTTGAGATTGTATTTCTCATTTTACCCACTAATTGTGTCAATACCTCAAATCATGGTCGAATAGAACAAAGAGATACCGCATCGCCGCGCCGCCCAGCGGTGCGCGGCACACCCGGTCGCCGCTGCAACGATCTATAGTTGAGACGTGCAATGCGGGCAACGAGTTGCTTTAAGTGGAATCGTAGAGAGACAATGCGGACACTCTTTTGTTGAAGGTGCTTCCGTTTCTTCCGGCTTCTGGAGACGGTTGGCCGTTCGGATGACCAGAAAGATGGTCAACGCGATGATCAGAAAGTTGATGATGGTATTGATGAACGTTCCGTAGTTGATCGTCGGCGCTCCGGCTGCCTGTGCGTCAGCCAGGCTGGAATAGGCAGTATCCGACAGATTGATGTACAGCGAACTGAAATCGACCTTTCCGAAGAGCAGTCCGATGGGTGGCATGAGGATGTCATTAACGAGGGAAGTCACGATACCGCCGAACGCGCCTCCGATGATGACAGCGACGGCCAAATCGAGAACATTTCCTCGCATCAAGAAATCCTTGAATTCCTTCAACATAATTATTCTCCTGGATGGCGTAAGTTCAATGACTTTCCTGGATTGCTTTGGAAAAATTTCTCGGGATGATTTCTTTTTCCGTAACGAGTTAACGATCAGTCCTCTTTATTTTCTACTCCGTCTCATTTCCGCCACTTCGTGTTTACGTCACCCGCCAGGTCACCCAGAAACAATGGTTCCAGGAGTGAGATGGCGCTGGCGAAGAGTCCGATACAACCCAAAATAACGCCGTACGTCGCGCCGGTTATCAGTCCCTCCTTAACTGCGATGAGAAAGCCAATCAATCCCAAGCCGGCGATCCCCGCGCCGAAGGTGATCAGCGTGTTGCGAAGAATCGCTTTGAGAAACGCTTTCCAATTCATGCCTTCGTTACCTTTTTTACTGAGGAGAGATTGCGTGTAGTAATGTAGATCGGATACTCGAGAAGAGAATGACATTCCACACCGGTGCTTACGCACAGACCAGGGCGGAGCTGTGAACTAAAAACTCACGG
The DNA here is from genome assembly GCA_037382465.1 of Anaerolineales bacterium. NCBI lineage: Bacteria > Bacillati > Chloroflexota > Anaerolineae > Anaerolineales > Anaerolineales bacterium. Next base: position 4,162 of record JARRPX010000039.1, read on the forward strand.
CCGCCATTCCGGCGAACCGTGATGATGAAGGTCGGGGCGGCCGGATTTGAACCGGCGACCTCACGGACCCGAACCGTGCGCTCTAGCCGGGCTGAGCCACGCCCCGATTGGCTGTAGTGTACCGCTCTTTCGAAAGCAGGTCAACGCAATTTGAAAAGCGAAAGGGCTGCTCTGTGCCGCTGCGAGTGCGGCGCCTCACTCAGCCATGAAGACACTGGCGGCTGTCAGGTCTCGAGAAGATTTGATGGGCAGGGCGAAGCAGAACAAACTGCCGGTTCCTTCGCGGCTTTCGCACCATATTTCCCCATCATGCAGCTCGACCATGGCGCGTGCAATGGAAAGACCCAGGCCCATACCACCGTGCTTGCGGGTGAGGTGAGATTCCACCTGGTAGAAACGGTCGAAAATACGTTCGATGTCGGCGGCCGGAATGCCGATTCCCGTGTCGACGATGAACACCTTGACTTTATCCCCCGCGCGCTCCGCTTTGATCCCCACCTGGCCGTTGGGGTCGGTGAAGATGACTGCGTTCTGCACGATGTTGGACAAAGCCACGTCGATCTTTTCCCGCTCGCCGTCGATGGTCAACGTGTCTCCGTCCGGAACGTCATAGCTGAGATGGATCTTCTTCGCCGCCGCCACTTCTCGAAACCGCCCGGCCACTTCTTCCACCAGGGCGCTCATGGAGAATTCGGTGTTGCGGATTCTGGCGAGCCCCTCTTCTTTCTGCGCGATTGCCGACAGATCTTCGATGATCGACTTCAGGCGCATCGCGCTGCGGATGATGACTTCCATTTGATCGCTGAGGCCCTCACCGACGGTTTCCTTTAAAAAGGTAGCATGTCCGAGGATCAAACCCAGCGGCGTTCGCAACTCGTGGGAGGCGATGGCGATGAAGTCTGATTTCATGCGGTCCAGGTTGCGCAGATTGGCGTTCGATTCTTGTAGTTTTCGTCCCAGGTCGGCGATGCGGATGGCCAGCGCAGTGTGGGCGCCGATGATCTCTAGTATCGCCAGATCATCTTCGGTATAATTGCTCTCGTCCTTTTTGTTGATCGCTTCGAGAACTCCGACGGTAACTTGTTCGACGACCAATGGGACGGCCATGATCGAATGGGTTTGAAAAGCGAGTCTTCGATCGATCTCACGAAAGACGCGCGGGTCGTCTTCTGCATCCTGAATGACGAGAGGCATTGCGGTCGTGAAGACGTGGCCGGCAACGCTCGCATCGAGCGGAACGCTCGTCTTGAGCAGCCTTAGACGCTTGTTGTTTGCGACGGCCTGAAAGCGAAGATCGCTGGACGTGCGATCATAGAGCAGAATGGAAGCTTCGTTGCTGTCGGTCAACTCGCAGGCGACAATGGTGATCTTGTTCAACATTGCGGGAAGATCTTCCATAGATGCGATGTTGCGGCTCAATTCGAGAATACGTTTCAACTTCTGAGATGAGTGGGTGACGGCTACATTTTCCGATGACATCCGTTCGATCCTTTCGCCTTGCGCCGATTTTAGCACAGCCGACCATCCTGGAAAAATTACAGTTGGCTTACGTTGAGCGCAGACGATCCCACATACGGAGATCCAGGCCGAATGACTTCGGTCTGAAATAAGGAGGTAGGTATGCCAGGCAGTAAGAAGGTACGTGTTGCGATCATCGGTATCGGCAACTGTGCCTCGGCTCTCGTGCAAGGGGTTCAGTATTACCGCAAGGCCAAGAAGACCGACCGGGTTCCCGGAATCATGCACGTCGAGCTCGGGGGGTATCACATCAACGACATCGAATTTACGGCCGCGTTCGACGTCGTCAAGAGCAAAGTGGGTTTGGATTTGAGTGAAGCGGTCTTCGCCCACCCGAACAATACGGTTCACTTCTGCGACCTCCCGAACATGGGGGTACCCGTCTCACGAGGCATGACCCACGATGGGATCGGGAAATATCTCTCTCAGGTCGTCGAGAAGGCGCCCGGCCCCACGGATGACATCGTTGGGATCCTGAAAGATACGAAAACGGACATCGTGGTGAGTTATCTGCCGGTGGGATCCGAAATGGCGACCAAGTGGTACGTCGAACAGATCCTTGAAGCGGGCTGCGCATTCGTCAACTGCGTGCCCGTTTTCATCGCCAGCTCGGACTACTGGGTCGGCCGCTTCGAGGAGAAGGGCCTCCCATTGATCGGCGACGACATCAAGAGTCAGGTCGGAGCGACGATCACCCACCGTGTCTTAACTTCCCTGTTCCTCGATCGTGGCGTGCACATCGACCGCACCTACCAGTTGAACTTCGGGGGGAACATGGACTTCTACAACATGTTGGAGCGCGAGCGCCTGGAGTCGAAGAAGATCTCGAAGACGGGTGCGGTGACCAGTTTGCTGCCCTACAAGATGCCCGATGAAAATATACACGTCGGACCGAGTGATTACGTGCCCTGGTTGACCGATCGCAAATGGTGCCATATCCGCATGGAAGGAACGACGTTCGGGGACCTGCCTTTGAACCTGGAGTTGAAGCTTGAAGTGTGGGACTCCCCCAACTCTGCCGGTGTAGTGATCGACGCCGTGCGTTGTGCGAAACTGGCCCTCGACCGAGGCCTGTCCGGGCCGATACTGGCACCGGCATCCTATTTCATGAAGACGCCGCCGAAGCAGTACACCGACGACGTCGCCCGCCAGATGACGGAGGATTTCATACAGGGAAGGCCCACGGCGGCCGATGCGAGTTAAAAAAGCTGCAGAATGATCCGCTGCCTTCGGAGGCTTTGTCTTCCGATTAGCCAGCATCAGGCGTGAGGTGCGGGGGCTTTCCTTGAATACAGGCAGGTGTGCCATGAAAGCCATGCGTTTAAACCAACCGGCCCCGATCGAGGATCGACCCCTCGAGCTGGTCGAGGTCGAAAAACCGCAGCCAGGGCCAGGCCAACTTCTCGTTCAAGTGCACGCCTGCGGTGTTTGCCGCACCGACCTGCACACCGTGGAAGGGGAAATCACGCCGCCGAAGTACCCCATCATTATCGGGCATCAAATCGTTGGCACTGTAGAAAGCGCTGCGGATGACGTCGAGGGTTGGGAGCCGGGGGATCGTGTGGGCATTCCCTGGCTGCATCGAGCTTGTGGGAAGTGCTTTTATTGTGAATCGGGCTTCGAGAATCTTTGCGAACTCGCCGAGTTCACCGGTTTCGACGTCGATGGCGGCTATGCGGAGTGGACTTTATCGGATGCCAGCTACTCCTTGCCGCTCCCCAAATCGCTGGAAGATCCACTGATCGCACCACTGCTCTGCGCCGGGATCATCGGATATCGTTCCTTGCGCAAGTCGGATTTGAATCCGGGAGAACGGCTGGGGCTGGTTGGTTTCGGTGCCAGCGCACATCTGGCCATTCAAGTCGCAACTCATTGGGGTTGTGATGTGTCCGTCTTCACCCGCAGCGAGGGGCATCGCCGCTTGGCCAGTAAACTGGGCGCCGCCTGGGTCGGTGGTATCGACGACGAAATCTCCGGGAAGTTGGATCGCGCCGTTCTATTCGCGCCTGTCGGCAATCTCGTCCCAGTGATTCTGGAGAAATTGCGCCGCGGGGGAACGCTGGCGATCAACGCCATCTACATGAGTCCCATTCCCAAGATGGATTACGATCTCATTTACGACGAACGCACGTTGCGCAGCGTGGCCAACGCAACCTACCAGGATGGGATCGAATTCATGCAATTGGCCGATGAGATACCGTTCGAGATCTCGATCCAGAAGTATGCCCTTCGGGATGCCAACCAGGCACTCTTGGACTTGAAACATAGCCGGATCGATGGTGCAGGAGTGTTAATCATTTGATCCGTCTGGGGACTTCCGGTTTTTCGTACGACGATTGGATCGGCCCGGTGTATCCCCGGGACATGCCGCGCATCCAGTGGCTGCCTTACTACGCCACGATGTTCAATACCGTCGAACTGAACGTGACTTATTACCGGGTCCCCTCATGGAAAGTGGTGAAAGGTTGGGTTGAACGGACGCCTGCGGAGTTTCTGTTCACTGTCAAAGCGCACCGCAGTTTGACGCACGAACGCGAGGAACCTGATTTCGGCCAATTTCAGGCCGGCATCACGCCGTTGATCGAAGCGGGAAAGCTGGCCTGCATCCTGGTTCAATTCCCTCATTCGTTCCGGCCCAATCCGGAAAACCGGGATTACCTGGGCACCGTCCGGGAAGGTCTGGCTGACCTGTCCCTGGTAATCGAATTCAGGAACAGCGATTGGGTCACGGAAGCCACGTTCGCGTTGTTGGAATCCCTCGACCTTGGGTTTTGCTGTGTAGACGAACCGGACCTGAAAGGATTGATGCCTTCCATCGTGCGTGCCACGGGACCGGTGGCTTACGTGCGCTTTCACGGACGGAATGCTGCACACTGGTGGCAGCACGAGCACGCCTGGGAACGCTACGACTACACGTACGACGAATCCGAGTTGGCTGAATGGATCCCCAAACTGCGTGCCCTGGACTCCGCTGCTCCACTTACCCTGGTGTATGCCAACAATCACTACCGCGGACAAAGCGTGGATACGCTCCGCAAGCTGGAATCGCTCCTGGTTGGATAGCGACGCGGGGTCTTCAGGCGGCCAACTGCCGTCGAAGATTGTGATCGTAAAGGGGCGAATGGTATAATGAAGCCGATATCCTCGGAGAGGGATCTCCAGCACTAATGGATCGATCGACGTGCTTTACGATGGAAGGGTGAACGATGTCTGGACACTCAAAATGGTCGACCATCAAGCGGAAGAAAGCGGCAAACGATGCGAAGCGAGGCGCGGTTTTCACTCGCCTGGCGCGTGAAATCGCGATCGCAGCTCGGGAAGGCGGCGGCGACGCGGAGACGAACTTCGCGCTGCGCTTAGCGGTCGATCACGCCAAAACCGAAAACATGCCCAAGGACAACATCGAACGGGCAATCAAGCGCGGGACGGGGGAGGACAAAGCAGGTGCCGACTTCGAACAGATTCTCTACGAAGGTTATGCTCCCAACGGCATCGCCCTGCTCATCGACGTGGTTACGGACAATCGCAATCGTACGGTGGCGGAAGTTCGCCACGTACTCACCCGGGCGAATGGAAACCTGGCGGACGCCGGCTCGGTTTCCTGGCAGTTCAAGCGCGTCGCCTATTTCGCCTTTCCAGCGGAAGGTTTGGATGTAGACAAGGTTTTCGATGTCGCCGTGGAGGCGGGCGCCGATGATGTCGTCATCGAGGATGATGTCGAAATCTATGCTCCCGTCGAGGCCTTCAAGGAAATCGATGATCGTTTGATAGCCGCCGGTTTCACGCCGGAAGAAGCCAGTTTACGCATGGTTCCCAACTCGGTCATCGAATTACCAGCAGATGAAACGCTGAAGATCATGGGGATCATCGAAGAACTCGAAGACCTCGACGACGTTCGCACCGTGTATTCAAACCTCGAGATTTCCGAGGAAGCCGTCGACATGCTCGCGGCGGCTTGATCGCGAAAGTCGACGAGTTCGCACCCCGTATGCTAGTCATCGGCATCGACCCCGGCACAGCGAGTACAGGATATGGCGTGGTACGGCAAACCCAGGATGGGGGATTAGAAGCGGTTGATTTCGGAATCATCGCCACGACGCCGGACGAGCCGATGCCGCAGCGCTTAACGAAACTCTTCCTTGAACTGCGCGTGTTGCTCGAAAAACACCGACCCGAAAGCAGCGCGGTCGAACAGCTCTTCTTTCAACGCAACGTAAAGACGGCGATCACCGTCGGACAGGCGCGCGGGGTCGTACTACTGGCGCTGGCCGAGGCGGGAATCTCCATTGCCGAGTACACACCCATGGAAATCAAACAGGCGGTAATCGGTTATGGGGGCGCCGATAAACGTCAGGTACAGGACATGGTGAAAGCACTCTTGGGGATGACAGAACGACCGCAGCCGGATGACGCCGCGGACGCCCTTGCCGTGGCCATTTGCCATCTTCATTCGAGTGCAACGATACGCCGTATGGAGGAGATCAGTTGATCGCTTCTCTAAGAGGAATCGTGCAGCACATCGGCGAGGACGAACTCGTGATCGAAGTGGGTGGCGTGGGCTTGCGCGTGTCCGTCCCACATAGTGTGATGGATGACGTGGCGCTGGGAAAGCCACTGTTTTTGTTGACTGAACTCGTCGTCCGGGAATCATCCCTCGGCCTGTACGGCTTCGGAAGCGCCGAGCAACGCGACCTGTTTGATTTACTCATGCAGGTGAGCGGTGTAGGACCTCGGTTGGCGCTCGCCATTCTCTCGAACCTTTCCGTCGACGTAATTAAAAGTGCGGTGGTCAACGACCAATCTGACGTACTTACCCGGGTTCCGGGGGTCGGGGGGAAAACTGCGGACAAGATTATTTTCTTTCTCAAAGACCGTCTAAAAGCACCGCTGGAAGCCGTGGGAATTCCGAGCGGAGTCGATACCGAGGTGCTGGGCGTTTTGACGACCCTGGGCTACAGCCTGGTTGAAGCGCAATCCGCCATTCAATCCATTCCGGAAGATGCTTCGGAGGACATTGAAGAGCGAGTGAAATTGGCATTAAGTTACTTCGCCAGTCCGTAAAAGCCGCGCAGCATGGGAATGCCGCACGTCGCTGCAAGCGGGAAAACTTTGCCAGACGGGCTGGGTATTTCAGGAGGAGAAAAGTGACATTAAAGGATCAATTGATAACATTCATCGGACCCGGGGCGATGGCTTCCGCTATGGCGTCTCGCTTGATCGAAGGCGGCACCCAAACGCCGGACAAGGTGCTAATGAGTGGACCGATCGTGGAACAATTGGAAAAGCTGGAGGAGCGGTTGGGCGTCTCCACGACGACGAACAATCTCGAAGCGGTAAAAAATGCCGGCGTCGTCGTGCTCTCCGTGAAACCCCAAAGCATCCAGGAAGTCATGGATGAACTACACGGTGCCATCCCCAAAGATGCGCTGGTGCTCTCGATCGTCGCAGGCGCTCGTTTAGATACTTTAGTGAAAGGCCTGAATCACAAAGCGATCGTGCGTTCGATGCCGAACACGCCGGCACAGGTAGGTGAGGGCATCACGGTCTGGACGGCCACGGAAGATGTGACCGAAGAGCAGAAGGAACGCGCACGATTAATTCTCAAATCTTTCGGTGAAGAAGTATACGCCGACCACGAGGACTATCTCGACATGGCGACTGCGCTCTCCGGGACTGGTCCGGCATATGTCTTCTTACTGATGGAAGCAATGGTGGATGCAGGAGTCCATCTCGGATTTCCGCGTCGTATTTCGGAGCAATTGGTCGTGCAGACTTTCAAGGGCTCGGTGGCTTTCTACGAACACTCTCCTGTTCATCTGGCGCGGTTGAGAAACCAGGTGACATCGCCGGGTGGAACGAGCGCGGCAGCACTTTACTATCTCGAGAAAGCAGGCGTCAGGACCGCACTCTCGAGAGCGATCTGGGCAGCGTATGAACGTTCCGTCCAATTGGGGAAGGGCAAGAAACACGTCCAACCTGAAGACGATTGAACGCCGGTGATCCGAGTCGTGCGCGTTCGCTGTCGCTCGCACGCATTGGGACCACGTACATGAGATTCGGCGAGCGTGCACGCTGAATGGGAATAATGGCCAAAGAATTGCGCTTCGTTCTTTCGACCGGTGATATGGGCAATCCTAATTCATTGCCGAACCCGCAGAAAAGGGGTCGGCTGGACAAACGATGGGGGTTCGGGTATGATTTCCGCGTACGTTCATTTGCCCTTGAGTATCGAACGCCCAAGTTCTTTTGGGATCATACGCTGGGGGACTCAAACGGCTTGGCCTTCGGGCAACACCCAGAAGTCGCCAGCCGTTTTACTTGCGCCAAGTTCTGGTCCAGCTTGAACAGCCCATACCCCTCATGGAGGAAGTATGTCGGACATGATTGACGATCTTTCCTCGGAACTACGGCAGAAAATCGAAAAATTCGACACGCAGATCTCGTTGAAAGATATCGGCACGGTGCTCGAGGCCGGCGATGGAATCGCTCGCGTGTCAGGCCTGTCGGATGTTCGATCCCAGGAGCTGGTGCGTTTTGAAAACGGCGTAATGGGAATCGCCTTCAACCTGGAAGACGATTCGATCGGCGTGATCATCATGGGCGATTACACAGGCATCGAAGAAGGCACGACGGTCTACAGCACGAACCGCATTGCTTCAGTCCCAGTCGGAGAAGGCCTCATCGGCCGCGTGGTCAACTCGCTCGGCAATCCGATCGACGGCAAAGGATCCGTGTCGTACGAAGAATTCTTGCCCGTCGAACGTATCGCGCCGGGCGTCGTCAAACGTAAGGACGTCGACTCACCGGTGATGACGGGAATCAAGGCGATCGATTCGATGGTGCCGATCGGCCGTGGCCAGCGCGAATTGATCATCGGGGACCGGCAGACCGGAAAAACTGCGATCGCCATCGATACCATTATCAACCAGAAGGGCAAGAATTTAATCTGCATCTACGTTGCGATCGGTCAGAAACGAGCCGGGGTCGCCCGTACGGTTGCGACTCTCGAAAGCTACGGCGCCATGAACCACACCATCATCGTCGTTGCGGCTGCGGATGAACCGGCTGCCCTGCAATACATCGCCCCCTACGCCGGCTGCGCGATCGGTGAGTACTTTGCCGAGAATGGCAAAGATGCGCTGGTGATTTACGATGACTTGACCAAACATGCCTGGGCGTATCGCCAGGTGTCACTCCTGCTGCGCCGCCCGCCAGGGCGGGAAGCCTATCCGGGTGACGTATTTTATTTGCACAGCCGCTTGTTGGAGCGCGCGGTCCGTCTTGCGGATCAATACGTTATCGCGGACGAGGGATTTGAAGGCGATGCAAGCGAATCCGACGCCGTAAACGATGTGCTTTACGGTGGCCCGCTGGCATACGAGGATGCCCAGAAGGCTCTCGAAGAAATGGGGGATTCTGAAAATTACAAGGTCGTCCACGTGAGCGGCTCCGGCGGCTCGTTGACGGCGCTGCCGATCATCGAGACTCAATTGGGTGACATGTCGGCGTACATCCCGACAAACGTTATTTCCATCACGGATGGTCAAATTTATCTCGAAGCCGATCTGTTCAACGCCGGCATTCGACCGGCGATCAATGCCGGGCTCTCCGTCTCCCGGGTTGGCGGTGATGCGCAGACCAAGGCCATGAAGCAAGTCGCGGGGATGCTGCGGCTGGACATGGCTGCCTATCGTGAGGTCGCGGCTTTCGCTCAATTCGGATCCGATTTGGATAAGACCACGTTGTCCCAACTGAACCGTGGCCAACGCCTGCAGGAAATTCTAAAGCAGCCGCAGTACCAGCCTTTGGCGTTGGCGCAGCAGATCGTCTTGCTCTTTGCAGGCACGAGTGGACTGGCAGATGATGTTTCTCTCGATCGCATGGGGGCGTGGCAAACTGCTCTGCTGCAGACCCTGGAGGCTTCGCATATTGACATCTTGCAAGAGATCAATGACCAGAAGGTGTTAACCGAGGACATCGAAAAGAAGCTCCGGCAGGCGATTGAGACTTTCAATCAAACCTGGGAGCCCTAACTAATAAGAAACAAGCGTGGGTGACGATGGCATCAGCACGTGAAATGCGTCAGCGTATTCGAAGCGTTGGCAACATTGCCCAGGTGACACGCGCCCTGGAAGCAGTCAGCGCGAGCCGCGTACGCAAAGCGGAAGCGCGCGTCCGGGAAACTCGGCCGTATGCGCAAAAATCGTGGCAGGTGCTTAAACATCTGTCCCGCCAGCCCGGTCGTGAGTTCGTCCATCCGTTACTGACCAAGCGCGATGTGATTCGCAATGCGATCGTGATTCTCGTCAGTGCTGACCGGGGATTGGCCGGTGCGTATAACACCAACGTCATCCGCTGTGCCCTGGATGCATTTCAGCAATCAAATGTATCGGTGAAATACATCGCAGTCGGCCGCAAAGGCAGAGACATGCTTCTGCGCAAGGGAAGAAGGTTGATGGCAGAGTTCAGTGATTTGCCGGATGAGCCGAGTTTTACGGACGTATCGGCAATTGGCCGGTTGGCAGTCGACGAATTCCTGGCCGGCAGGGCGGATCAGGTCTGGTTGACCTACACCGACTTCATCTCCATGCTGCAGCAGAATCCTACGAGTCAGTTGCTGCTGCCTTTTGAAATCGACGAGCACCACGTGGGGCAATCCGAGACTTCGGATCGCTCCACCGGGGCCGATCGATCCAATGAAGCGGAACCCGCGTATATTTACGAACCCGGCCAATCCACGATCGTCGATCGCATCATTCCCAGACTCGTGGGACTTCAAGTGTATCAAGCGATCACCGAATCTCTCGCCAGCGAACATGCGGCGCGGATGATCGCCATGCGTAACGCAACGGACAACGCCGACGATCTCTCTACCGCGTTAACCCTGGAATACAACAAAGCGCGCCAGAAAGCGATTACGAGCGACATGTTGGATATCGCCGGTGGAGCAGAAGCGCTCGTAGGTAAATAACGTCTCTGGATCAGAATCTCTGGAGGTAGGAATGGCGACGAAGGGGCAAATCATACAGGTTCAAGGGGCCGTCGTGGATTGTGAATTCCCGCCGGGTGAATTGCCATGTATTTTCGATGCGGTCGAAGTGCCGGATCGTACGGGGTTTCCCCTGGTCCTGGAGGTTCAGACCCACTTGGGGGATCGACGAGTGCGCACGATTGCCATGGACACGACGGACGGGCTCAAACGCGGATTGGAAGTGGTCGCCACCGGTGCGCCTATCAAAGTCCCGGTTGGCGAGCAAACGTTGGGCAGGGTTTTCAACGTCCTGGGACGTCCCGTTGATGATAAAGATGCAATCGTAGCGGAAGTGCGCTATCCGATCCACCGCGACGCCCCGGCGTTCGATGAACAGTCGACGAGCGTCGATGTGTTCGAAACCGGACTCAAGGTGATTGATCTGATCGCACCTTTCACCAAGGGAGGCAAGACGGGTATTTTCGGAGGCGCCGGCGTCGGGAAAACGATCATCATCATGGAGTTGATCCGCACGATCGCGACGGTGCATGAAGGCAATTCCGTTTTTGCAGGAGTCGGCGAGCGCACGCGTGAAGGCACCCAGCTGTATCGTGAGATGGTCGAATCGGGTGTGATGAAGGACACGGTGATGGTTTTTGGGCAGATGAACGAGCCTCCGGGCGTGCGCCTGCGCGTGGGTCTTACGGCGCTGACCATGGCTGAATATTTCCGCGATCAGGGACGTGACGTGCTGGTTTTCATCGACAACATCTTCCGTTTCAGTATGTCCGGTGCAGAGGTGTCCGCGCTGCTTGGACGAATGCCGTCCGCCGTAGGTTATCAACCCACGTTGGCCACCGAAATGGGACAGCTTCAAGAACGGATCACGTCGACCAAAGAAGGATCGATTACCTCGATGCAGGCCGTATACGTCCCCGCCGACGATTATTCGGATCCCGCTCCGGTAGCGACCTTCACGCATCTGGACGCCACGATTGCCCTGGAGCGCTCTATCGTGGAAAAGGGAATCTACCCCGCAGTCGATCCGCTCGCCTCGACTTCACGCATCCTCGATCCGCAGATTGTCGGAGAAGAGCACTACAATGTTGCCCGTTCGGTCCAACAGATCTTGCAGCGTTACAAGGACTTGCAGGATATCATCGCTATTCTCGGCATCGAGGAGCTGAGCGAAGAGGACAAGGTGGTCGTCTCTCGGGCGAGAAAAATCGAACGCTTCTTCTCTCAGCCGATGTTCGTCGCCGAAAAATTCACCGGTCAAAAAGGACGCTACGTTCCGCTTGTGGATACGGTGCGGGGATTTCATGAGTTACTGGACGGAAAACACGACGAACTCCCCGAGCAGGCCTTTTCGATGGTCGGAACGATCGAGGATGCAGTCGAAAAGGGCAGGCGTTTGGCTGCAGAATAGTTGTGTAAAGATGGGATCTGAAGGGTAAAATAATCGATGTCGATCCGCTGCGAAATTGTCACCCAGGACAAATCATTATTTGAGGGTGATGTCGATATCGTGATCGTTCCCGGTTCGGAAGGGGAGATGGGCATTCTCCCCGGTCACGCACCGCTTCTGGCCACGTTGGGATACGGCATCCTGCGTGTTCGCACCGGGGACGAAGAACACGCTTTCACGATCGCCGGAGGCGTGATCGAAGCCCGGCCCAATGTCGTCACGGTGCTGGCGGATATCGGCGAGAACGTCGAGGAAATCGATGTCCAACGTGCCGAAGCTGCAAAGACCAGAGCGGAGGAGCTGCTCAAGCGCGGACCTCCGCCGGATACGGATGAATATCTTTCGATTCAAGCCGCATTACGACGTTCAAAGATCCGCCTGGATGCCGTGCGGCGTTATCGTCCAACCAAAGCGACGCGGCGAGAACCTACATATAAAGAAGAATAAAACTCATGCCTATATTTGGTAAAGATCTCGGAATCGATTTGGGTACTGTCAACACGCTCATCTGTGAGGGTGGTGAGATCGTGCTTCACGAGCCAACGATCGTCGCCATCGACATCGACGAGCTAAAAATCGTAGATGTCGGTCAATCGGCACGTGAAATGGAAGGCAAGGTGCCTGAATTAATCGAGGTCAGTCGCCCGATGCGCGACGGGGTCATCGCGGATTTCGAAGTCACACATCGCATGCTGGGTCATTTCGTGGAAAAGGTATGCGGCCCGGCGCGCTTGTTCAAGCCGCGCTCGATGGTCACTGTACCGCTCGGTGCAACGAGCGTGGAGAGTCGCGCCGTGCATGAGGCGGAGCTTCAGGCTGGGAACCGTGAGGTTTTTTTGATTCAGGAAACTCTGGCTGCGGCGATCGGCGTAGGTATGCCGATCGGGGGGCGTCACGCAAGCAGCGGTGATCGCTATGAGCAGCATCGTGGCGCAGGATGCCACTCGCATCGGTGGGATCAAGCAGGACGAAGCCATTGCGTTTTACGTGCGCAAGAAGTACGGCTTGATCATCGGTCCCAGAACCGCGGAGCAGGCGAAAATACGCATCGGCGCTGCCATCCCACAGGATCAGGATCAGACGCTGGAATTGCAGGGTCAGGACCAGGTGACCGGGTTGCCGCGTCCCGTAACGATATCTACGCGGGAAGTGACCGAGGCGATTCAAGAAGTGTTGATGCTGCAAATCAGCGCCATTCGTAACGTCCTCGAGCAAACGCCGCCCGAACTCGCTTCCGACGTCATTGATCGTGGAATGGTAATTTGCGGTGGCGGCGCGCTGCTTCGAGGTATGGACAAGTGGCTGACCAGGGAGACGGGCGTGCCGGTCTATCTGGCTGAGGAACCGGTTGCCTGCATCGCCAAGGGTGCTGCCAGAGCGATGGGCATGCTGGACCGCCTGCACCGCACCCTGCCGCAGCCGTAAGTTGTTACATCCCCGATATAATTTCTCAAGCTGAGGATCGACAGCCGCGGAATACTGGCGATCCCCAAAGTCGGTTGCGGTTTGTCTACAATCGAAACGGGGAAGATTCGAATCTGTCTATCATTGTCAAATATCTCTCAAAAATTGATTCTGTCATTGACCTCCTGTTTTGCACATCAAGGAGAGGAACGGATTGAAATCCGCATACACATTGCACCGGATAAATATCCTGCGCCAGCATCCCTTAATGCTCGTTGCGGTTAATCATGCGCAATCGATACAAGGCCGAGTAGCATCGTCGAAAGGTTTTCCTCCGATTGCAGCCCTCGTTTCACTCGATTTTCCGTTCAGGATGAGAGAGATAATTTAGCGATTAGAGGTAAAAGGTCATGTGCTGCAGGTGCAGCACGGGGTCGATGTAGCTCACCCTTACCTTTTTGGGTACCGAAACCGACGTCGGAGCGTAGCACAAAATGGCTTGCACGCCGGCTTCCACCAATTGGTCGGCTACGCCTTGTGCGTCCGCTGCGGGAACGGCCAGCATGGCGACACGAATTCCGCGATCCCGAATCATGGGTATCATCTCCCTGGAATCGTAGATCGTAAACGGTCCGATGCGCTGGCCGATTTTCAAGGGATCATTGTCGAAGGCGAGTTCGATACGAAAACCGCGATCCAGGAAACCTGCGTAGTGCGCGACGGCGCGTCCCAGATCGCCAACCCCCACCAGCGCAACTTCCCACGCGCGGTTCACTTTAAGGATGCGCTGTAATTGTTCCATCAGGAATTGAATATCGTAGCCGGTGCCCTGCTTACCGAATTCACCGAACTGCGAGAGGTCTTTTCGAATCTGCGCCGAGGAAATGCCCAAGCGATTCCCCAGTTCCTGTGAAGAGGTGATGCTTTTTCCCTCCGCTTCCATTTCTGTCAGCGCACGCAGATAGAGCGGCAACCGTGCAATCACGATGTCCGGCACTTCAGACGCGGACATACATCCCTCCTGGATCGAGTTGTTAGGCGCAGACTCTATCATAAGACAAGTTGTGTTGCAAATCACAATCCCATTTCGGTGCTCCGCGCAGTCAGCCGGGTTCCAGGGCGCAAGGTATAATCAAGCCAGGCATTGAAAGTAGGGAATGGAACGAAATGTTTTTTGACGAGGCGAAAATCTTTGTCTCCTCCGGGCGCGGTGGGGATGGAATCGTACATTTCCGACGGGAGAAATACGTGCCGCGAGGTGGGCCGGATGGCGGCGATGGCGGCAAGGGGGGCGATGTGATACTCGAAGTGGACGGCAAACTCAACACGCTGTCTCCATTTCGCCGGGCGAGTCATTTTAAGGCGGAAGACGGCCGCCGGGGCGGCGGATCGAATCAAACCGGACGGAATGGAGAGGACGTCGTGATCGCTGTACCGCCGGGAACCCTGGTGCGCAAGGAAACATCCGGCGATTTACTCGGCGACCTGCTGGAGCCGGGCGAGCGATTGACTGTAGCCCAGGGTGGCAGGGGCGGGCGGGGTAATGCCCGATATGCAACCTCGCGCAATCAGACGCCGCGCATGGCGGAGAAGGGAGCGCCGGGGGAAGAACGCTGGCTGCTGCTGGAGCTGCGCTTGATCGCGGACGTCGGCATCATCGGCGTGCCCAATGCCGGAAAATCGACCTTGCTTTCCGTAGTCACGAACGCAAAACCGAAAATTGCCGATTATCCATTTACGACGCTGCAACCGAATTTGGGAGTCGCTCGAATGGAGGGCATCGATCTCGTTCTGGCGGACATTCCCGGTTTGATCGAAGGGGCACACAGCGGAGCGGGTCTGGGATTCGACTTCCTGCGTCACATACAACGCACGAAGGTTTTGATCCACCTCATCGATGGCCTGTCCGCCGATCCGATCGCGGATTATTCGCAGATCAACGCCGAGCTGGCTTTGTTCGACAGAAATCTGTCTCAGAAGCCGCAAATCCTCGCAGTGAGCAAGATGGATCTCCCACAGGTGGAAGAACGCTGGCCGCAGCTCGAGGAGGCGTTCAGCGCAATGGGCTGTCATGACGTGCATCCCATCTCTTCGGTAAACAAGAGAGGGCTGAGGGAACTGCTGTTCGGCGCCCAACGAGCGGTGGAGAGTGTGGAAGCCCAGCCTGAAGGCGACGAGGAACTGCCCATCTACCGAGCCGAACCCGATTCGACGCAGTTCGAAATCACTCACTTGGGGAGCGGGGATTGGCGAGTGAGGGGCAGCGCCATCGAGCGAGCCGCTGCAATGACTTACTGGGAATACGACGAAGCCGTGCGCAGGTTTCAGCATCTGCTCGAGCGGCTGGGGATCGAAGCCGCCTTGCGCGAAGCGGGAGCATCGGAAGGCGACACGATTCACATCGGGGAGTATGAACTCGAATGGCGAGAATGATCGGGGTACTCGGCGGCACGTTCGATCCACCGCATCTTGGGCATCTGATCCTGGCCGAGTTCGGCCGGGCGGCTCTTGCGCTGGATGAGGTACTCTGGGTGCTTACCCCCGTTTCGCCTTTTAAACTCGACCGGCCGATTACACCTCTCGAGCATCGTTTGGCGATGGTCGCAGTGGTTGTGGCGGATCACACCTCGTTTTCGCTTTCGCGGGCGGACATCGATCGTTCGCCGCCGTACTACGCCATCGGAACAATGGAAACCCTGCGCCAGCGCTATCCGGATGCGAACCTGGTTTACCTCATGGGTTCCGATTCTTTGCGCGATCTCCCGAGGTGGCATCAGTCCCGACGATTCGTCGCAGCGTGTAACTCGTTGGGTGTGATGATGCGTCCGGGCGCAGGTTACGATGCGGCACAATTGGAAAAGGACATCCCCGGGATAACCGGGAAACTGCGTTTCTTCGATGCACCCTTCGTTGGCATCTCGGGCCACGACATCCGCCAGCGCGTGCGAGAGGGGAAGACGATCCGGTACGTGGTAATAGACCAGGTGCTGGCGTACATTAACGAACACATATTGTATGCGCCGGAATCGGAATAAAGCCCACAATCCCCAGCAATTCTCTCACTGAACACGAAGCGATTGGAATAACCTGGTGCTTGGGAGGATTATGGCTCTGGACCTACCGCAACCGGCCGATTCGGATCGGCGCACCATTCCGACCACGAGCCGGGGAGAAGGCGGGCGCCGGTCAGACCCAGGTGTTCCATCACGAGCAGGTTGAAGCAGCCGGTGACGCCCGATCCGCAGTAGACGACGAGGTCACCTGGTCGTTTGTCCCCAATCAATTTCGAAAAACCTTCGAACAGCATTTTTTCGGGGAGAAGCCAGTCGTTCTCATCGAGGTTTGAAGCCCAGAAGCGATTTAGCGCCCCGGGGATGTGACCGGCGATGGGGTCGAGGGGTTCTTCATCACCACGATACCGTTCCGGCGCGCGCGAGTCGAGCAGACGCTGCGCGTAGCCATCCAGGTCTGCCTGGAGCTCTTCTACGCTGATACGCATCTCGGGGCGAACGTCGGCCACGAATTGCGCGGCGTCGCGTTTTTCCGTGCCCTTCCTGGTCGGAAAATCGTCTCGTTCCCACGCAGGGAAACCGCCTTCTAAAATGGCGACGTTCTCGTGTCCCAGGTAGCGCAGCGACCACCAGAGACGAGCGGCGAATCCACCGCCTCGCGAATCGTACGCCACGACCTGGGTGCGGGAATCGATTCCCCACTGGCTGAAACGTGCAGCCATCTCTTCCGCTGACGGCAGTGGATGCCGTCCATTCGTGCCGCTGAGCGGCGCGGATAAATCTCGTTCGAGGTGTGCGTAGATCGCCCCGGGGATATGCGCCTCCTGGTGGGCGCGTTCCCCTGCTGACTTGTCATTTAGGTCGAAGCGGCAATCGACGATGGCCCAGGCCGGATCGTCGAGGTGAGTCAGAATATCATCCGGCCGGATGAAGGTCGAGTACTTCATTCACGCCTCCGAGGGTGTGATGTTCCTGGTGGGTAGTTTCGCGGTCGTGCGGTTTCGTCACTCTGTAGAATCTTCGTCCTCCCGGGGAACGGCTCGTTGGAGCTGTTCGAGGGAAATCGGCGTGTTGCGGCGGCAGCGTGGGCATTTGGCATCGTAATGCGTACCGCCCGATTTTTCGAGTTCTTCGAGCGCAAATTTTAATTCCTCTTGTTTAACGGCGAAGCTGAAATTGCATCGAAAGCAACGGATCTGCATTTTCTCCTCCTTGATCCATCCGATTTTACCCGCAAAATGGATCAAATGCCCGGTTTTTCTGCGGATGGTGGTCTCCATGCTGCGACGGCAATCCCCATCAATACCAAAACCGCACCGAGGATGCGCAGCGCAGGGGGAGTCTCTTCCAGGAATATGTAAGCCCAAATGGTGGACGCTACCGGCTCGCCGGATGAAAAAGCCGTCAATTTCGCTCCCGAAACGAATGCGGCGATCAACAGCCAGAAAGCAGAAGTGGAGTAGACCAGGAAGATGTATACGATCAAGTCCAGGTTCTCCTGAATCTTGCGTCCGATGAGCAGATAACCGGCGGCGCCCAGGGCGCCGAATATCGCCAGCATATCGCCGCGGACGGCCTCGGCTTCTATGAAAGTAGCGATAGACGGACACTGCAGTCCTGCCTTCCAGGTGCACGCGTCACTCGCGGCGATGATCATGCTGCCCAGAATCGATATCAGCAGACCTGCGGCGACCTTTCGCCCTACCGTTTCCTTTAAAAGAAGCGGAGAGAAGATGGCCACGAACAGCGGGGTGGTTTGAACCAGCGCGACGGAGCTGGCGACGGAGGTGAACTCCAGGGAGGAAATCCAGGTGGCAAAGTGTAGGGCGAGAAACGATCCGGCGGCGAAAGCCAGCAGCCAATTGCGCACCCCCACATGGAGGAGTTGACGCCGGTATCTGGCGAGGACGAAGGGCGTGAGAATCAGCGAGGCAAAACTCAAGCGCAGCGCCGCGATGGTCATGGAGGAAGCCTCGACCTGAGCGTAGCGTATGAATATCGAAGCCGTGGACGACGCCAGCACCCCGAGTAGTAATCCATGCATCGGAGTCATGAATCCAGGTTGGCGGGCTAAACCTGCGGATGCTCGTCCTTGCGAGATTTTCGACATAGGCTTCTTGACAAATGACCATCCAGCGGTCACAATTTTATATGCCGGGTAAGCGATTTCGATGGTACTGGATTTGAATTACCCGGTCAATCATAAACGGTATTTTATTGAGAGGGAGGTTTACCATGTCTTTTCAGTTGCCGGAGCTTGCTTATTCATACGAATCTCTAGAGCCACACATCGATGCACGAACGATGGAAATCCATCATTCGAAACACCACGCAGGATATGTCAAAAAATTGAATGCCGCCCTGGAGGGGCATGTGGACCTGCAGGACAAGTCGATCGAAGAACTGCTCGCAGACTTGAATGCCGTTCCCGAATCCATTCGCACTGCCGTACGCAACAACGGCGGCGGCCACGGCAACCACTCGCTATTCTGGCGCGTCATGTCGCCGAACGGCGGTGGTACACCGAGCGGCGCGCTGAAGTCTGCGATCGACGCCGGTTTCAGCGACTTCGAATCGTTCAAAGCTCTCTTTTCCAAGACGGCGGCCGCCCGATTCGGAAGCGGCTGGGCGTGGCTGGTGAAAAATGCGGATGGCGGTCTTGAGGTATTTTCGACGGCAAATCAGGACTCCCCGATTTCATCGGGACAGACTCCCATACTCGGCCTGGACGTTTGGGAGCACGCCTACTATTTGAAATATCAGAACCGGCGGACGGATTACATTTCCGCATGGTGGAACGTCGTGCATTGGGAAGAAGTCGCTAAATTGTTTGCAGCCTAAGGAATATAGCGATATAAATAGGGCATCGTATAATCTATTTCAAAATTGGAGGATCAAAACATGACCCATATCATCACCAGTTTATGCCTCCGCGATTCCGGATGCGTCGATGTGTGTCCGGTGGAGTGCATCGTGCCTGGGAAACCAGTCGACAAGTGGCCGTGGTATTACATCGACCCCGACACTTGCATCGACTGCGGTGCCTGTATCCCGGAGTGCCCTTATGAGGCGATTTTCGTCGAAGAAGAGGTTCCCTCGGATTACAGCGCCAGAGGCGGTGAGTACCAGAGCATGCCGGCTGGGGCGGACGGATTCGATACCGTTTACGACGGGGAGAATCACGGCGGTGAAGCAGTCCACCTCGAGCACACACGCGTTCTTGAGGCAGGTGCAGTAGTCGATCTCACGGCGGACATTCAGCCGAACTACGACTATTTCAGCGGCGGTCCAGGGTACGACGCCTTAGATTGACCGAAAGCGGATCATCGCGAGGGAGCCGAAAGGCTTCCTCTTTCTTTAGGGAATATCAGAGTAACTCTATCTAATAAGGAAGATATGAGCAAGTTTCTTATCTCTTCATTGCAAGCCGGTGGTTGAGAGTGTCTCCGAAAACACGCAGAGAATCCGATTCGCTGGGCGAGATTGACGTACCGTCCGAGGCGCTATACGGCGCTCAGACCCAGCGCGCCGTCGAGAATTTTCCGATCTCGGGGCTGCGTCCATGGCGTGCTTTCATCTGGTCGATGGCGACGATCAAGCGCGCGGCGGCCGCAGTAAACCGTCAATTGGGACTGCTCGACGCAGAGTTCGCCGAAGCGATAATCCGCGCGGCCGACGAAGTGATCGAAGGGAAGTGGGACGATCAATTCGTGGTAGATCCCTTTCAAGCCGGCGCCGGTACCAGCCACAACATGAATACCAACGAGGTCATCGCCAATCGTGCCACGCAGCTGATGGGTGGCGAACTGGGGGAGTATCTCGTTCACCCCAACGACCATGTCAACATGGCACAATCGACGAACGACACCATCCCGACCGCCATACGCCTGGGCTGTCTCTGGCGTCTGGATGAACTGCTGGACGCGATGCGCGGATTGGCCTCCGCGCTTCGCACCAAGGCGGAGGAATTCGACGACGTGGTCAAATCCGGACGTACGCATCTGCAGGACGCGGTCCCCGTGCGTCTGGGACAGGAATTCGGCGGTTATGCACGCGCCGTGGAACGGGACGCCGAACGCATCCAGGTCGCCGGAGATCGGCTGCGTTATCTGGGTATCGGGGGCACGGCGACGGGAACCGGATTGAACGCACACCCGCAGTATCGCCGGCGGATGGTAGCCACCCTGAAGGAACTTAGCGGTTTGGAGCTGTACGCTGCGGAGAACTTATTCGAGTCGATGCAGTCGATGGCCGACATGGCGGATTTTTCCGCTTCACAGCGAACGCTGGCGATCAGCCTGACGCGCATCGCCAACGATTTCCGTTTGCTCTCCTCCGGTCCTGCTACCGGCTTGGATGAAATCCATCTACCAGCCGTGCAGCCGGGTTCGAGCATCATGCCCGGGAAGGTGAACCCGGTCATGGCGGAAATGCTCAACATGGCCATGTTCCACGTTATGGGCTGCGACGCGACTGTGACTCTGGCCGCGCAGGCCGGCCAGCTCGAATTGAACGTTATGATGCCCATCATCGCACACAATCTTTTCGAGATGATGCAGGTTGCCATCGGCTCGATTCGCGCCTTCACGGAAAGATGTGTCCTAGGCGTTCAGGCCAATCCCGAGAAGGCTGAAAAATGGTTGCAGCAGAACAGCATCGTGGTTACGGCGTTGAATCCACTCATTGGCTATCGCGCCGGCGCAGAGTTGGTGAAGCAGGCCCTGTTGAGGAAGGAAACCGTGCGGTCGATTGCGTTGGAGCAGGCCAGGGCCGGTAAATTGATACACCGCGAGGAGAACCGGCCGGTTCGAGTCGATGAGGTGGAAGCTGCGCTGGGCAATTTACGCAGGCTCACCGAAGGCGGGATTCTGAGTTGATCCGGGCAGCATCATTCGAGTTCGGTCTACAACCGCAGCCCGCAAATCACGATTGACTTCAACCTACGCTCGAAATCCGAAAAGTATCCGAAAAATTTTAAAGCAACGTTCATGTTATCGCGGCGATCAACCGCCACAAATGAGCCACCAGGAAGGTGACGATAAAGCCCATCGCCAGGGGGAGCGCTGCGGACAGGATCGTCCATTTCTTGCTGCCGGTTTCCTTGAAGATCGTGAACAAGGTCGTGCTGCAAGGATTATGGATGAGGCTGAAGAGCATCATGTTGACCGCTGTGAGCAGCGTCCAACCGCCGGCTTGCAATACCCCGAGTGTCGCCTGATTGGATTCGAGTTCGAACATGACGCCGGCGCCGCTGCCAACGGAATTTATGCCGGTAAGCAATACCGTGAGCATGAGAATCGTTGGGATGACGATTTCGTTCGCCGGTATGGCCACGATGTAGGCGACCAGTATGACCCCGTTGAGTCCCAGGAACAGGCCAATCGGATTCAGGATGTCGATTAAATGTTCGGCGACGCTCAGGCCCCCGATGTCAATGTTAGCCGCAAGCCAGATCACTGCGCCTGCGGGCAGGGCAAATACCACGGCTCGCCAGAGCACGAAAATGGTCCGGTCGATGACGGAGGTGTAGATCGTCTGCAAGATCCGCGGCGGACGATAGGGTGGCAGCTCGAGACTGAAGGTAGAGACTTCGCCTTTCAGCCAGGTGCGTGAGAGGAACCAGTTCACGAGGAAGGTCAGGAGAACGCCGAGCAGCGCTACGCCAACCACCGTGAGTGCAGAGATCAGTCCCGCCAACTCTGCAGGTACCAACGCGCCGACGAAAAGAGTCGCCAGAAGAATTTGTGTCGGCCAGCGGCCGTTGCACAGGGCGAAATTGTTGGTGATGATGGCGATCAGCCGTTCTCGCGGGCTGTCGATAATGCGGGTGGCGATGACGCCGGCGGCGTTGCATCCGAAGCCCATCATCATGCTCAATGCCTGACGGCCGTGCGCGCCCGTACGCTTGAAAACCCGGTCCAGATTGAAAGCCACGCGCGGAAGATAGCCGAAATCCTCCAAAAGCGTGAAGAGTGGAAAGAAGATCGCCATCGGCGGCAGCATCACACTGACGACCCAGGCGGTCGATAAATACATGCCATCGACGAGCAGACCCTGAATCCAGACGGGCAGGATGGAGTTCGCAGCGAGGTTTTTCAGCAGCGGATGGAGCTTGTCGAGCAGCAAATGGGCGATCCAGCCCGACGGGATGTTGGCACCCGATATCGTGATCCAAAATATGAGCGTAAAAAGCAGCAGCATGATCGGGAAACCCCAGATGCGGCTTGTCACCAAACGATCGATGGTGCGGTCGAGGTCGAAGCGGGGCGGAGAATCCGGACGGCTGACTGCGCGTTCGGCCAAACGTGATGCTTCAGTGTATATCCCCTCGAGCAACCTCTCGTGGAGATTCCCGCTTATCTTCCAACGCAGATCGCGCGCCTGCGCGAGCACTTGTTCTGCACCGGGCTGTATCGGTTCGTTCATTTTACTTGTCCCCTGGATAGTTGTGGTTGCAGTTCGACGGTTTCCGTTGTGTTCTGGGACAATTCGCCCAAGTCCCCCTTCTTGAAAGCTTCGATGATCCGTTCGTCGCCATCAAGCAACCGGATGGCAACCCAGCGCGGGTTGGGAAGATTCGGGAAAACAGCACGCACCTTCTTGGCCAATTCCGATATGGTTCCTTCCAGTTCTTTGGAGAACTGTTGAATTCTGTGGGGCTTCGTGCGAAGTTTTCCCGTGGCGACATCGTGGATCGATTGCAGCATTGCATCGAGGCCTTTCCCGTAGCGGGCACTCGTGGGAACCACCGGTACGCCGAGATCACGTGCCAGTCGTCGATCGTCGACGGTCAGGCCGTGGCGCTTCGCTTCATCCATCAGATTCAGGCATATGACCACCCGGTCCGTGATTTCCAAAACTTGTAACACCAGGTTCAAGTTCCGTTCCAGGCGCGTCGCGTCCACCACGACGATGGTTACGTCCGGCTGACCGAAGAGGATGAAATCGCGGGCGATTTCCTCATCGACGGAGGTGGATAGCAGGGAATAGGTTCCCGGAAGATCGACGAGTTTATAACGGCTCCCGGCGTATTCCATACCGCCTTCTGCGCGGGCGACGGTTTTACCCGGCCAGTTGCCGGTATGCTGGCGCAGGCCGGTGAGGGCGTTGAAGACGGTGCTCTTCCCGGTATTCGGATTTCCGGCCAGGGCGACGACGTAATCCCAGTCTTGCATGTCTACGCCCAGTTTGAGTAAATTCGCGGCGTGATGGGCGGGACAGCTCTCACATCCGGTTTGAATCGTTTCAATCGGTTTACGCTCGTTCATGGCTGACCTTTGGTACTTTCTCGATGAAAATGTAATCTGCTTGTTCTTTCCGTAAGGCGATGAGTGCATCCCGGATGCGGTACGCGGTCGGATCGCCGGATGGACTGCGATACTCCGCTTGGACGGTGGCACCCTGTAATACGCCCAGATCGAACAGGCGACGGCGTTCGGCGCCGCGGCACGCAGGTGAGATGCCGAGTACGACGCCCTGCTCGCCCAGTTCCAGACAGGCCAGGGTTTGACAAGAATACGGGGCCGCGTTCGCTTTTTCGTCGGGTTCGGGAATCACCGAGAGGTTGTGGGCGACGATCGGCGCGAGAATGTGCTCGTCGCCATCGGCCCAGAATCGTATACGCTCATGTGATTTTTCGATGATCTGCACCTGCATCCCCGGATACAGGCCCTCGGCGACCAGTTGGGCGTAGATCATCCCGGGTTCATCTTCGACGTGGACGATGCGCAGGCGTGTTCCGCTTTCGTAGCTGGGGAGGGGTTTTCCACCGTGCGATACGTATTCTCCTGCTGCGTCCGGTATGGGATCGCCATGGGGATCGTGCGTGGGGTGACCCAGACGCTCTGAGAGGAGATCGATATCTTCCGCTGAGAGGAAGTGTTCGCGTTCTTCGGCCAGATCGTGCCATTCTGCTTCCCCGAACCCCGTCTCATCTGCGAGGTAGCGTTCCCAGAGACGGTGGGCGCGAAGGTTGTGCAGCGCCGCTCGTTCCCCTTTTGGTGTATATATAAGCCGCTCCTCTTCGTAATTCAGCAAAACTACCGCTTCCATCTTGGCGAGAATGTCGCCTGCGTGGTTTGTGGACGTTTGCAGCACACCGGCGATGCTCTGTAGTGTCGATTGTTGGGCTTCCATCTCGCGACTGTGGATGTGCTTCAATGTATCTTCGATCTGTATTCTTTCGGTATACTGCCTGGTTTTACGAAGGCGTGGCAGCAGTCCCGATTTCGGCCACAGAAGCACGATGAATAAGAGGGCAACCCCAATCGTGATTAATACAGGCTGTATCGAGTTCATTTCAGCGTTCATCCCCGGCGCTCCACCGATGCCATTTTAGATACAAAGCTGGCCACTCACAACGTTTAAAGTTAGGCTAGCCTAACTTCTTTGAATTATAGAGACTCCGCATAGTATTGTCAAGTCTTGGGGAAATCCTGAGAAACTGCGGACGATCTACGAGCTTTTGTTCTCTTTCAGCGGTCCACCCAGATGCCATTGGACGGCTATAATAATACGACAATGAATCTCGCAACGATTTTCTTGCGGCAGAATCAATGGGAAAGAATGGAAGCCCATGTGCGGGCGATGTTCCCAAAAGAAGCCTGCGGTGTATTGGCCGGTAAGGAGTCTGGCGTGCATTGGGTCCAGCCGATCACCAACGTCGAAGAGGACCGTCGTCGCTTCCGTATGGATCCCCAAGAGCAATTGGATGCGCTGTTGCGCATCGAGGAGGAGGGACTGCATTTGATCGGCATCTACCACTCTCATCCGGATGGACCGGCTGAACTCTCCATGAGTGACATCAGCGAGGCGGCGTATCTCGAGGCGGCCCATCTGGTGTGGTTCCCTGCCGCCGAAAAATGGGCGTGCAAAGCTTTTATCATCGAGCACAAAACCACACGGGAAATCCCAATTCAGATCGTCGCTAAAGGAACTCTATCAGGGTAGTGGTGTTTTGTGTATTGAATTCTGAATGTTTGTAAAGACAAAGGAGTGAAATGCAATTCAACATCATCGCAGCTTTGTTCGCCGCTTATTTGCTCGGATCCGTACCGGTGGGCTTGTTGGTCGTAAGATTAGTGCGGGGCAGAGACATCCGTTTATGGTTCAGCGGACGAACGGGTGGCACGAACGTGATGCGTATGGCCGGATTTTGGGCCGGCCTGTCAACCGCCATCCTGGATCTGGCCAAAGGAGCATTGGCGGTTTACCTCGCCCGCTATCTGACGGACGGAAATCCGTGGGTGGAGATGGGCGCGGGCCTGCTGGCAGTACTGGGCCACAACTACTCGATCTTTCTTGTGGAACGTAAAGATGGCAGACTTCGTTTGCGAGGCGGTGCCGGCGGTGCGACCACAGCCGGTGCGGTGTTTGCCTTTTGGCCGCCCTCACTGCTCATCTTGGTGCCGATCGGAGCCGCGATTCTTTATTTCGTGGGATACGCCTCGGTGGCCACGATGTGCCTCGGCATCGAAGTGGCCGCGCTGTTCCTTTGGCGCGCACTTTCGGGCCAGGCGCCATGGGCGTACGTCGTCTTTGGCGTCCTCATCGAAGTGATTTTACTGCTGGGTTTACGGCCGAACATCCAAAGGCTGCGTAAAGGGGAAGAACGTTTGATCGGCTATCGTGCCCGTAAGGCCGCGCAGAAGGCGCTTAACTCGGAGAATTACAACGCAGCGCGAGAAACCAATCGAGAATAATCCGGACCGGCTGCCGGCAGACCGCTGATGTGGATGGCGTCCTCCGGTCCTGGAAGTGGGTCTTGTGAATGCGATTCGAGAGGTGCAAGATCCCCTTCTGCTTCGCAGAAGGCCAATTCCTGTTCGGAAGTCAGTCAACAAAATATTGGAACGCTAGGTGAACGTGAGGATCGCCGTGACGGCGATCGCAAACAACGCAGCGAACTCGATAATCCGCCCGCGTACGAGCCCCTTTTTTCGGTGTAAGAGCGTGAGCCCGTTGGTCAGATACACCAGCATGCCAAGCAGCAGCGCGCCCCGCAGCGGAGGGAGCGGCCAATAGTGCAGCGCCCACGCCAACTGTGCGTTGAGCAAGCTGATCAGAAGCGCATATTCCACCGCCCGGTCACTCAGTTGGTTCAGATGCAGCAGACGCCAGATGACCAAAAAACTGACCAGGAGGATCAAAGGGACGGAGAATACGGCCCGCAAATCGGAAGCAAGAATGGCGAAAAGCACGCCGATCAGGAGAAGGTATGCAAGAGCGGAAAGACCGACCGAAGCCACATCGAAACGTGGGTCCTTGGGGTCGACGACCACAAACTCCGCCATGACGACGGCCAGCAGCAGCAAGGCGGTGAGAACGATTCCGATCCACAGGCCCGGACCATCGGGTATGCGGGTAAGCACTGCGCCGGTCGCCGCCGCCGCCAGGCCGGGTATGACCCAATGTATCGGTTGAATCTTGGTGGAGGTTGACTTCGGATGGGAGTGAATTAACCAGTCCGCGCCGGCAGCCGCAAGGGCCGCGGCCAACGAGATCATGATGAGGCTGGCATTGACTTCGAAACGGATGAGTAATCCAAGAATGGCAAACTTCGCTTCGAAGACCGGCAGCGCTACGATACGGATCAGGGTATTGGTTAGTAGGATCAGGGCCGTGAGCGTACTCAAACGATCGCGATCCGGTCGCGGCAATCTGCCATCCATGGACGCATTCTAGCATTCGATTCCTCGTATGTCCATGCAGGTGAGGGTGCGTCGCTCGTTCCCGGAAATAGGCCTCAGCGCATACGCTGCGATACGTGTATAATGCTTGCCAATGATCGTCGCTGTCGCAGCTCTGGGATTGGCTTGTGGTTTCCTCGTAAACCTGCTCGCGGACAATCTTCCGCACCGCCAGCCGATCCAATCTCCACATTGTCCTGCCTGTGGGGCACCCCGTGAGACCGCCAATTGGTTGGCAATATTGGCTCTCATTCGCTTCAGGCTGCGTTGTCCGTATTGCGGTACGCGGCGGGCTTGGCGGGAAGTCGTGATCGAATTATCCCTCATCGTAATCGCTCTTTGGCTCTATTTCCGCAATCCGACCCCCGGTGTGTTCTGGCCTGCTTTGACCGTCGCCACGATCTTTACTTTGATCGTCGTGATCGACGTCGAGCATCGTTTGATCCTGCACGTGGTCAGCGTGCCGTCCGGAATATTGATCTTGATCATGAATTCTCTCGATCCCAGCCGCGGTTTCATCAAATCGCTCGCAGGCGGCGGGGCTGGTTTTATCTTCGTGCTTTGCATGTACCTGCTGGGAGGTATCTTCGGCCGTCACATCGCCAGAGCCCGGGGGAACGGTGAAGACGAGGTCGCATTCGGATTCGGAGACGTGATGCTGGGTACGATGCTGGGTCTGACGGTGGGATGGCCTGGAATTATCCTGGCGCTCATCTTTGCGGTCTTCGCCGGCGGTGTTTTCAGTTTGTTTTACATGCTGGTGATGACCCTGCGCGATCGTTACGACGCTTTTCAACCCATTCCGTACGGTCCGTTTCTCATTTTCGGAGCGTCTCTGGTTTACTTTTTTCGTGAGGCGATCGTTCATCTCATGCCTGTCGGATGAGAGAGCAACCGCGTAGAAAATGTCCCAATTTCGTTAAAATAAAGCTCCCACAATGTGACAAACACACAGATTTCACCCGGATTAACCCCTGCGTACTACCAGAAACGTTTTACACTGCCATGTACAATTGCGTGTGAATGAGCGATCCGCTTTAACGCTACCTCAAAATTCGAGCAATCTAGGACAAGGAATATCTATGAACGACACCCAACGATTTCAAAAGGTGAGGCATGCAATGTCCTCATGGCGAGGTCGGTGCATTCGATCTCTCAAACGCGGCCAGGGCATGGTCGAGTTTGCCCTTGCGCTGCCGATCCTGCTTTTCATCGTTTTAGGATTCATTGAAGTGGCGAGGTGGTTCCAGGCGTACCTTTCCGTCCAATACGCCGCCCGGGAAACGGCTCGGTATGCGGTAAGCGGACAACCTCCGATGTTGATCGACGATGGGGAAGACTCCTGCGAGGAAGTGGGTCAGCCAGAAACAGGCGATCCGTATACCTTACCCGGTGATTACATCCAGTGTCGCGTGGATTGGATCAAACACGTCGGCGCCAGGTTGGCCGGCTTGGCGCTCATGGCCGACCCGACGCAAACGGATATTCGCAAGCCGTACTATCTCGGAGTATTTCTTCGGGGAAGCCCCACGTTTGGCTCTGTACCGGTTGATGATAATCCTGGAGCGGCGCGAACCAAGGTCGAAATAACGATCGTCTACAACCATCCCGTGACAAATCCCTTCTTCGCCAAGATGCTGCCGACGATCCGGGTCGTCGGACGCGTCCAAATGGTCAACGAGCCGTGGGAAGGTGGAGGCGCAGATCCGCCACCTGTGGTGCCGACGGCGACGCCGCTTCCTCCGTTGGACTCAGACGGTGATGGCTGGAGCGATATTGAAGAACGCGAGATATACGACACTTTTCCGTCCAATCCAGATACCGACGGTGACGGCTACGATGAGGGACCGGGCGGAGCGGATAACACCTCCGAACGAGCGCTGGATCCCTGTTATCCCGATCCGGGCGCTTGTGAAACGTAGCGCGGTATACCAAAGGAGTAGATGGTGAATATGATGAGGAAGATAAAATTCCTTCGAGACAACCAACGAGGTCAAAATTTCGTTGAGATTGCGCTTACCTTGCCGCTCTTGGTCGCCCTGCTCATGGGCATGATGGAGATTGGTTTTCTCGTGCATAGCGTTTCCACTGTAGCCACGGCCGCGCGCGAGGGCGCTCGTTATGGCGCGCGGGGCATGCACCTCCCATTGGATGAAATTGCCGACGTTACCAAGATTGCTATGGAATTGAGTCTGGATGTCGATTTGGACAGCCCGGATGCGAATACGCGTATTATCGTAACCTCAGTGGATATCGATCCCGATGGAAGCTATGCCTTCCAGGACACATATATTTTGGGAGATTTAGATGTTGCCTCCCGGATTTGCTACGACGATCCTTGCGGGGAGGACACGATCGATGTCGACGCGATTGCGGCCGAAAATGTGGATTTCAACAACGACTCGGAGCGATGTAATGAGGTTGTCTATGGATGCCGGAACGATCTTGTGATCGTAGAGGTATTCTTCGCACATCATCTAAAGATGGGAAACATGCTGGAAAGCTTCACGAAATACGTGATCCCCACTCCAATCATCATCGATCAACAAAGTATCATGCGCGTCTTGATCCGGCGTAGTCCCTGGAGTTAATTTCTGGTCTCCCCGACTCGATCTTCTGGGCGACAGTGAACGAAATATGAGGAAACAGGAAAGGAAAAATCCATGAGAGACTGGACTGAAGAACTTATCCGTCGCTCTACGAACGCCATCCGTAAGGTGATACATAGTAGGCATGCCAGTCCGCCTGGCGCGAGATCATTGCAGCGCAGCAGGAATTCGCGATCCGGTCAAAGCCTCATCATCATCGCGGTGGCCTTTATCGGAATTGTCGCTTTTATTGGTTTCGCCGTTGACACGGGAATCATGTACCTGCATCGAGTTTGGCTGGGTCAGGCCATCGATGCGGCGGCTCTCGCGGCGGGATACGAGCTTCCGGATATCGAGGGTGCGTGCAGCCGGGCCGTCGAGTACTTGGGCACGAACGGCTATGTCGAGGGAGATGAGTTCCATTTCCAGATCGTTTTTACGGCGGACGAACATGCGCCCGGCGGGCCGGTAGGTGAATTCGCCCTCGATTCCGATATTGACAATCTCACGACCCCGGAGGACTGTACGACGATGACGGTTCCTTCAGAACACGTGAACACACACTATCACGTGCGCATTGCAGGTGAGTTGACGGTGCCCGTCGTCTTCATGCGCGTCTTGGGTTTCGAGACCATTCAGGTCGGGACTCCAGCGACGGCGAAACGAACCGCCCAGTATGACGTTGCGCTTGTGTTGGATGTCTCCGGTTCGATGAATTACGACAGTTGCACCTGGCTTACGGACGAACCCGAATATACCGAGCCGTATGCATGCGAAAACGTTCATAGCGAGTGCAGTGCCGCATTCGGCGAAGTGGACTTCGATGGCTACGCCGACATCGATGCGATGATTGCCGACGGTTGGGACATCAACAGCACCGACGCGGTGGAATTCCAACCTTTGAATGGTCACGATAACGCCGGCGTTCACATCTATGAAGATCCGGCGACCGGCACCGAAGGATCGCTCAGTTGGCAATGGAACGTCACCATTCCTGCAGACGAACGTCTCGCCGTCTATTTTTGGGTGAAGAATGATCCTGCATATAAGATGGACGCTTACAGCTGGTCTGGTGATCACAGTGCTGACTATGCCAGGTTGGCCTGGCGTGCTTCTCCCACGGATGGCTGGAGTACGGTTATGGGGATCGAGGGCGGCAATGCTTTCGATACCGGTTGGGAGCAATACGCAGTCGTGATCGATACGGATGAAATTACGGATTACGTAGAACTTCGTTGGGAGGTTGAAGATACGGAGAGCAACGAAGGGTATATGCTCGACGATATCACCTTGCGAACTTGCCCATTCCAGCGTGGACCAAGCATTACATGGCAAAGCGGTTGCTCTGGGTCAAATCCAAAATCCTGCGACGACGAACAACCCGGTACGCTGCTTCCGGGTGAATCGGTTGGACCAAATGAAGTGCCCCGACCTAGGCTGTTATCGCAGCCCATGACGGACGTGATCCGCGGGGCGGAGACCTTCGTAAACATTATCAGAGATCGGGCTGACGATTCAGGCATGCCGCGCGAGGATCAAATCGGCCTGGCGAAATATGAACGATGGGCAAGCAAGGTGCTGGATCTCACGATCGACTACGAAACCATTGTTGAAACGATGTACACGTCTCTCTCCGCCAATGGTTATACCAACATCGGTGGTGGCATGCGTGTTGGGCTGAGCATCCTCGGAGACGGCCGGCCAAACACGACCCATTTTATGATCCTTCTGACGGACGGTGTACTCAACACGTACGATTATCCTTATGACGGGTTAGGATCGACGGGCGTTTACGGCGGAACGGCTTGTTCGCGTTGCCTGGAGTACGTCGATGCCATGATTGCGGAGGCCCAAGATCAGAACGTGATCATCTTCACCATCGGTCTTGGTAGCGACGTTGTCAATGATACTTTTTCCGCATACGGTGATCCCAATTACACGGGCATGAAACTGATGGAACGAATTGCGACCCTGACCAACGGTCAATCCTACTTCGCACCGACGTCGGAGGAACTCGAGGAGATTTTCGAGTGGATTGCGGAGGCGATTTTCGTACGGTTGACTCTCTGATCGGAATGTAGAAATCACTGCAGTTGGTCACACGAAAAGTCGAGGAGGTGAGGTCGATCATCGACGAATTCTGTGACACGAAAGCGGAACCAAGTCGCTGGGTACGAATCCAAGTATCCAGCGACTTTTCCATGGGCCGATCGTTGATCGTCCTCATCGGACGAGTACGAACGTACGAAGCATTTTCCATCCCAATCCTTATCGGAGGACCGTCCATCGACATCTTTTTCTTCTCGGCTTTCTGCGAAGAAGTGAGTAACTGCGCTTTGTAAAAAATAATTTGGCGATATGAGTCGATATTGCTTTGATATATCGGCTTGCTCAATATTCGATCTGCGGCTAGGATTTCTGTGATGACCGGAATCGAACGAACTGACCAAGATCACAGCAAATGGTTTGTCGGTTTATGGATCGCCATCGTGGTGTTTTACTTCGCCTGGGTGATCGTTGAACCACATTCTGATGCGCGCCCTGCCTGGTCCCTGCTGATCACGTTTGGCTTGCGAAGTTGGACCACGGGCGCGTTGATACTCGCATCCGTGCGTGCGAATAAACCTTCCCGAATACGAACCTGGCGATTTATCTCCTTGGCGTTCGTGTGCTGGACGATCATTGACGGAATGTATTTGACTTACTGGCTGACGGACGCTGACCTGCCGGGAGTTCCCCATTGGACCGATGCAGTCCGGCTTTGCGCCTATCTCGCGACGATGATCGTGACCTTCAGTTATCCGACGGCACCCGTCGAACGATTAGGCCGCACGCGCGATCAACTCGACATCGTTCTGACGGGCGCCGCTGTGATGGGATTGGCCTGGCTGACATTCCTTTTGCCCATCCTTTCAGTCCGCTTCCTCAATCCGGTCGCAGTGTTTTGGCGGTCTCTGTTCCCCATATTCGATCTCCTGCTTTTCGTCTATTTCGCTCGTTTGTTTCTATTGGCTGAAGCAGAAAGGGATCGAAAGATACTTGCTATGTTGACATTGGCGACGCTATTTTTAGGGATTTCCGATTTACTCTTCGGTGTCCTTTCGCTGCAAGGAAGCTATTCACCCGGTGGTCTGGTCGAAGTCGGATGGATGATCGGTAGCGGTTTCTACTACTTCGCGGCATTGATCACAATCCGTGATTCCAGGCCTCGAACCGAACCTGAAAAGAATCAACACACGTTAAGTCGTCGGATTGGGAGATTGATACCGGTCGGCCTTACGGGCATGGTGATCGGCTATTTACTGCTGGACTGGTGGATGGGGGGCCAGATCGAGCTTGTCGGTGTAGCCCTGGTGGCGTTGTTGGGCGCCTTGTTCGTAGCTCGTCAGGGTGTAATTGCGGGGCAAATGGAATTCCTGCAGTATGCCTCTTTGGTCACGAATTCAGAGGACATGGCTTTCGTCTGCGACCTCGAGGGTAAACTGCTGCTCGCCAATCCGTCGCTGCTGCGCGATCTGGGATTGGAAGTTGGGGATTGGAAGACCCGGAAAATCCAGGATCTGGTCCGCAATCCCACGCGTTGGGAGCGCGTGGGGGAGCAAGCCCGAGAAAATGGTTGGTCAGGCGAACTTACGTTTCGAAGAAAAGATGGTTCCACTTTCCCTGCTGCACTGGCCATACGGCCGATCGAAGATGAACGTAAATCCCAGGTTCTGTTGGCGGGCACGGCGCACGACTTGACCCAGGTCAAAGAGCGCGAGAATGCGCTGCACGACGCCCTGCGCCAGGTGGCCGCTGCGCGTGCCGAGCTTGAAGGCTTGAACATTGCCCTCGAGGAAAAGGTGGAGCATCGTACGCAGGAACTGGAACAGACAATCAAAGACCTAGCTCGCCTGAACAAGGAGTTGAAAGAACTCGATACCCTAAAAACCGAATTTGTTGCCTTGGTCTCCCACGAATTGCGGGCACCGCTCACCAACATCAGCGCGGGAATTGAGTTGATTCTAAGCGGTCATCCCAAGATGAAAGTGCAGACTGCAGATTCACTCAAATTGGTCCAGGCAGAGATCAAACGATTATCCAAATTGGTCGATACGATCCTCGACATTTCTTCGCTCGAAGCCGGACGATTTCCCTTCGATTTGTGCGGCGTTGCGATCGGCGAAATCGCCAAACGAGTATGTGATCGGTTTACAGATGGGGATCATGCGGACAGGTTCGAGATACGTATCCCTGATGGACTCACGCCGGCGCTCGCGGACGAACATGCACTGGAGAGCATTTTTCAACATCTATTGGATAATGCGCTGAAGTATGCTTTGGAAGGCGATATCATT
The DNA here is from genome assembly GCA_037382465.1 of Anaerolineales bacterium. NCBI lineage: Bacteria > Bacillati > Chloroflexota > Anaerolineae > Anaerolineales > Anaerolineales bacterium. Next base: position 38,147 of record JARRPX010000039.1, read on the forward strand.
CTCGAAGGCTGGTCCGATGAAAATTATCTATGGATCGCCGTCGACGATGGGGGCATGGGGATACCGGAAACCGAACGCGAACGCATATTCGATATGTTCCACCGCCTCGATACACGCGACGATCGAGACGTTTACGGCTACGGATTGGGCTTATCGATGGTGAAACGTTTACTCGAAGCGATGCAGGGTGGCATCCGAGTCGAGGAGAGTCAGCGCGGCGGGGCGCGTTTTGTGTTCTGGCTGCCCATCCAGGAAGAAGTCGAAGACATTTGATGCCTGCGCCTGCTTCGGTGCAGTGAATCGAATGGGCAAAGCCGAATTTCATTGAGGTGGCGAACGGTAACGGGATCGACTATAGTTGGATGTGATTGTTGGAGGTCGATATTGTCCCTCAAAGTCTTGGTGGTAGATGACGACCGCACCTTGCTGCGTTTTCTCGGGGAGTATCTCGAGCGAGAGCGATACGCCGTTATCACCTCGGATCGGGGCTCGAAGGCCCTGCGTGCGTTCTATCAGGAAAAGCCAGATCTCGTCATCCTCGACGTGATGATGCCCGGCATGGATGGCTGGGAAGTGTGTGCCCGCATCCGTGAAATGGCCGACACGCCGATCATTTTTCTGACGGCCAAGACCGCGGAAACGGACAAATTGCGCGGATTCCGGCTGGGGGTTGATGATTACATAACCAAGCCGTTCAGCTTGCCCGAAATGGCGGCAAGAGTGTCCGCTGTGCTGGCACGGTCGCATACCACCGGGCTTGAAAAACCGAAGATCATTCGGGTGGGAAGTCTGGCCGTCGATATACGGAAACGGCTGGCCACGATTGATGAAAAGTCGATCGATCTGACTCCCACTGAATTCCGGCTGCTCGCTGCATTGGCGAAGCGCTCGGGAGAAGCAATCTCCAAATCGGAACTCATCGAGGAGGTTTGGGGATCGGAACGGCGCGAGGGTGGAAACGCATTACGCCGCTACATTTCGATGCTCCGAGAAAAGATTGAAGCGGATGCACGCCAACCCGAGCACCTCGTCACCGTGCGCGGTTATGGTTATCGCCTCGAGGCATAACCCTCGATCTTTCTCCAACAGCCACATTCCTGCATCGAACTGACCTACTTCGATACGTTCATCAGTGCCGCAGGTCTTTCCTGCCTGTAGGACGAAGGTCACATACATCGGTGTAGGTAGATTGCAAGGTAAATTCCAAAGACTATCTATTATCATAAAAACGAGATTCTGCAGGTGTGAAGTACACCGTCCGTTGGTTGGTTCTTTTGGGTAGGTGATGAAGAGATGCAGCCCGAACATGCGAAGATCGAATCCGCAGAGGATGCGAATACTGGGCGCGTAGAAAATATATTAATCGCCGATGACGATAAAGACTTTCGCAACATCCTGGTCCGGCGAACGCAACAAATGGGTCTGGAAGTGACTGAAGCAGAAGACGGTGAACAGGCAATTACGGCCCTAAAAACCGCATCGTTCGATCTGATGCTGCTCGATTTGTGGATGCCCAAGTGTTCCGGTCTGGAAGTCTTTCAAGCTGCGCAAGAAATCGATCCCGATCTTCAAGCCATCGTCTTGACCGGCAGCGCCACTCTGGAAACCGCTGTGGAAGCGCTGCGTTGCGGGGTTTACGACTATCTTACGAAACCCCTCGATTCACTGGCTGAACTCGAATTGGCAATCAAACGAGCGCTTGCCCATCGCCGCTTACTGCAGGAGAACGCACGTCTTTTCGCTGAAGTGCAGCGGCTGGCGATCACCGATCCACTGACGGGTTTGTTCAACCGCCGCAAGCTGGATGAGATGTTGACGATTGAAGTTGAAAGAGCGCATCGCTACAACCGCCCGCTCTCATTAATTATGCTCGACCTGGATGGAATGAAATCACTGAACGATCAATACGGTCATCCCGCCGGCGATGAAGCGCTCAGGCTCGTCGCTGATAAGATACGCAAACAAATTCGATCCGTGGATCTGCCGACACGGTACGGTGGAGACGAGTTCGTCATACTTCTACCGGAGGCGGATCTGGAAGCGGCCCGCAGCGTCGCGAAACGGATTTGTGCCAAGATCACCAGCACGAGTTTCCACGGGGAATTTTTATCCGTGAGTGCGGGTGTCGCACAATGGTCGGCCGATTATCCGAAGGCAACACAGTTCCTCAAATTGGCCGATCAAGCGATGTACCAGGCGAAGCGTGCGGGCGGCAGACGTCTGTTCGTGCTTTCACCTTAACAACAGGATTTTGGTCCTATTAGGAAGAAGTACCTGCTTTAAGGCATTGGTGGTCATGATAACCTCAGTGCAGCGAAAGCAGGATTGTCGAAGAATACCGCTTTGGTTTGGCGCTATGGGGGTGCCCTAAGCGAGTTTCGAACAATCGTAGGTGACAAAGTTCCAGCTAGAGGGATGGATACCTCGCGATGGCGGCAGGAGTGTCGCGGGTGGTCCGCGCCATGTGTGGCGGATGAATATTAAATCGCAATCCCGAAATTTGGGAGGACTGATGGATGCGATACGAAAGAACCTGCTAAAACATACCGAAGAATCGGGTGAAGCGAATTCGAGCGCTCACTCGTGGGCGAAGTTACTGCTCCAATTCGTTTCAGGATTGCGGGCAAAGCTGATCGTACCGTATGTCCTGCTTACCCTGGTGATCGCCATGGTAGGGGTGTACGTGGTCACGCGTTTGGTGACTTCGTCGATACGCGAGCGTTTCGTCAATCAAGCTTTCGAAGCCAGCCGTGTGGCCGCTGATGGGATCGTGCGCAAAGAAAGGGAGCATCTCGAAAACCTGCGTCTGATGGCCTATACCGAAGGTGTACCGCAAGCTACTCTCGATCGAGACGTCAAGAGTTTACAGTCGCTCCTCTTGCCTCTGGTGTTGAACAACGGCGTTGAGGCTATGACCGTCATCGACCTCGCGGGCACGGAAATATTGACTTTAGCCATCGATCCTACATCCGGGATCTACAGGGAATCGAGCGGTGGTGATTTTTCGGCGTACAACCTGGTCGCACGTGTGCTTATCGGTCAGGTCGATTCAGTGGGGGACAAGTATGTGGATATTCTGGTTACGACGCACGGCGCCTATTTGTTTACGAGTACACCGATCCGTGCGGAAGACGGTGAATTGGCCGGTGCCCTACTCATTGGCTCTCGCCTTGATTCACTCATCGAAGAGATCAAGAACCAGGCTTTGGCTGACGTAGTGATTCTAAATCAAGATGGAAATCTGATCTCGACGACGCTCGTAATTCCGGACGAAGGATCTGAAATTCTCGAAGTCGATCCGGACATCATCTCCGGAGATCAATCCGCCATCACCCAGGATATTGAATTGTACGGACGGGATTACCAGACGGTAATCGCACCTTTGATCATACGCCAGCAAGAGATGGGAATCTTGTCTGTCGTTTTACCGAGTAACTACATCGTATCTACCATGGCGACGAGCCGCAACATATTCAGCATTATTTTTTCACTGGGCACTGTGGCGACCATCGTCGTGGGTTACGCACTCGCACAAAGTATCGCCAAACCCATCCTGCGTCTGCGTACCATTTCCCAGGCCGTGGCTTCCGGAGATCTTAATCAGTCTACCGGATTGGATGGGTCGGACGAAATTGGGGAACTCGCCAGTGCGTTCGACACCATGACACACCGTCTGCGTGAGCGCACCGCCGAAGCCGCGAGGTTGTATGCCGAAACGGTTAAGCGCAACGAGGAGCTGGCCGACGCCAACGCTCGCTTACAGAGCACGCAGGCCCAGCTGGTCCAATCTGAGAAACTGGCCTCCGTCGGGCAGTTGACGGCCGGCATCGTGCACGATGTCAAGAATCCCCTGGCGGTGATCAAGGGTATGGCGGAAGAACTGCAGGAAGAGGTCGGCCTGGATCCGTCCACTCGCGACCAACTGAAGACCATTCGGCAGAGCGCCGCGCGCGCAAGTACCATCGTGGGGGATCTACTCAAGTTCGCCCGTCAATCCACGCCCGAAATGGAAACACGGGACATTCGAGAAACGCTCGAATCGTCGCTGCGTTTGACGGAATACCTGGTACGCAAGGCGGGCGTCGAATCTCATATGGATTTGCCCGATGAACCCGTGCGGGTGACGTACGATGCGACGCAAATCGAACAGGTGCTGATCAACCTGATCACCAACGCGGTCCAGGCCATGCCTGACGGCGGTAAACTGCGACTCAGTCTCGGCCAGGCCGAAGAAGCGGTCGCAATCGCCGTGCAAGACTCTGGCATCGGCATTCCCCGCGAGAATCTCTCACGTATTTTCGATCCCTTCTTCACCACCAAGCCGGAAGGACAGGGAACCGGATTGGGGCTATCCGTAAGTTTCGGGATTGTGGCCCGTCATGGTGGACGGATCGAAGTGGACAGCAAGATGGGCAAGGGTACGACCTTCACCGTGTTACTGCCGCGAACGCAGAATGCGGATTAACGGCGCGGGAGCGTAAGGGAGCATCGTGGAAGAAGAAGTAGGACGGCAAGAAGAAGAGCGTAAAGAGAAGCGCAACGAGTTGGCGCAGTGGCTGCTGCTCGTCCCGCTCATTCTTCTACTGCTTTTTGGCTGCGGAACGTGTGGGATGATGCGCGGCCAGACCGCCCATGCCGATACGCGTTCCCAGATGAACGCGGATTACAGTCCGTGGCCCTTCATGGTGCTGCATCCGGTCAATCCTGATATCATCGAGGAAATCCGCCGAGATGCGGAATATTACCCAGGTCCGGGCAGCGAATCTGGTGACCCCATCGTTGAGCCCGGGGACTTCTGGGAGACCTCGACACCAACCTCCGCTGCGACCCTTGCGGACACACCGACGGCGACCGAGCTGGCGAGTGCCACGACCACGTCGACGGCGACTGAGCCGGCGAGTGCCACGGCCTCGTCGACGATTACCGCCACAAGCTCACCAAGTTCGACCGCGACCGCCACGGATACCGGCACGCCGGAATCGTCAAGCACGCCGAGTTCGACGCCATCACTCACGAACACTCCCACCGAGACGAGCATACCGTGGCCGCCGCCGCCGGTCCCGCCTCCCGGACCGCCTCCGAATACATACTGGTTTTATGACGACGTCACACCCTTCAGCTACATGATGTATTCCAGTATCCCCAATGGAAATTATCGCAGCGGTTCAAGCGCGACGTTCTATTCCCCCCAATTCTTGAACGGTCAGCGCCTCCTGGGGGGAACGACGACCGTGCGTTTCTATGCCTACAATCCTTCCGCCAGTCCGGTCAGCTTGTCCGTTGAGCTGCGGGCAGGATCGACGGTTCTCGGATCCGCTTCCTTTGCCTTGCCGGCAAACGTCACTTCGGCCTATTTCTTCTCCGCCTCGATCAGCACGATCGAGCATGATTTCATCACCGGTCAACGATTGATTCTGCGTTTGACCAGTGGTTCCCCCAGCGCAATATTCTGGGATGGGGATTACCATTATTCCGGTGTGCAGATTCCTGCCGTCGTCACCGTACCCACGCCGACGTCTACGAGAACGCCTACGGCTACGCGGACGGCGACGATCACGGATACACCTACGATCACGAATACGCCTTTGCCGACGAACACAACAGCTCCACCAGCAGCAACGGCCACCAACACGCCGGTGCCCAGTGACACGCCTGGCCCGACTTCAACATCTACGCTAACAGCTACGTCGACCGACACGCCGCTTGCAAGCGATACACCGACATCCACGGCCACGTCGACCGACACGCCTGCCTCGACGGCGACCCCTACGCCGACGGATACCGCGACGGCAGCGTCGACCGACACGCCGACCTCCACATCAACCGACACGCCAATAGCCACGTCGACCGAGACACCGACGGCCACGTCGACCGAGACACCGACGGCCACGTCGACCGAGACACCGACGGCCACGTCGACCGACACACCGACGGCCACGTCGACCGAGACACCGACGGCCACGTCGACCGAGACACCGACGGCCACGTCGACCGAG
>JARRPX010000040.1 GCA_037382465.1 Anaerolineales bacterium
GCTCCGGGTCGGTCGCTCGAGCCTCCCGGTGACGGGAGGTCTAGATAGATGATCGCCCAGGTGGGACGCGGCGGGAAGAAGGATTCGTTCCGTAAACCGCAGCCGCCACCGGACAGAACGCGGCTTACAGGCTGACCTACGAGCGTGACCCCGGGGTTTGACTCCGGGGTCTTTGCATAGGACGCTGTTAGCGGACGTTTATCCGCAGCCGGTGTTCGGCAGATGTGGTTCTGCCAGTTTTTCCTTTGAGGATCGAATCATTCATAGTGCGGGCCTTTCTTTTTCCCAGCTTGACCTCGATCTCGAAGATCTGCGGATTGAAATCCGCCAGCCGGAGAAAATACCGTTGGCAGCGACTCCGGCTGCTGGCTGCGGAATTTCATCCGCATCCAACGGAAGATTCCACGAAATTCCCAAAAATTAGGTTATACGCATAGGAAAAAGGTCCTAGGCAGACCTTTCTGACCATTTGCGGGTTGCATTGGTGGGAGAAAATCTGTATACTGTGGGAGCTTGTGGGCCAGAGTGGGAGCAAGTGGGGGGAACGCTCAGCTCAACATCTGAGCATCTAAGGGACATACCGAGACATGTTTCTGGGCCAGTTCACCCACACTATCGACGACAAAGGCCGGATTACCATCCCGGTGCGTTTCCGCGATTCGCTCTCGTCTGGCGCCGTAGTCACCCAAGGCTACGAACGAAACCTCATGGTTTATACCACAGAAAGCTTCCAAAGGCTCGCTTCGAGCGCGTCTTCCTTAACCACTACGGATCCCGAAGCGCGCGCCGTACGCCGAGTGATCTTCGGCCGCGCTTCCGACGTCGGCCTCGATTCGACCGGCCGTATCCTCATCCCGCCCTTCCTGCGCGAATATGCGCGCCTGGAAAACGACGCCGTGCTGGTGGGTGCCGGAGAGTATTTCGAGATCTGGGACCAACAGATATGGGAAGCTGAGTTGACCAGCGTGGTCGACCCGGACGTTAACGCGCAGCGGTTCACGAATTTCGATCTATCAACGGGGTAGAGGACGGCGGCGGTCATGGATGAATCCGACGCCAGTTCACATACCCCCGTACTTTACCAGGAAGTGCTCGCTGCCCTCGAACCGCGAGCGGGAGCACGCTATATCGATGGGACGGTCGGCGCCGGTGGGCACGCCCAGGGCGTGTTGGAAGCATCGCATCCGGATGGGGAGCTCTTGGGCCTGGATCGCGATCCCGCCGCCATTGCGCTGGCGCGTCGACGCCTCAAACCCTTTGGTAAACGGGCGATCCTGCGGCAGAGCTCTTTCGCCGAGATGGTCGACCGTACGGCCGCTGTACGCTGGAAGCGCGTGCAGGGCGTCCTGTTGGATTTGGGTTTGTCGTCGATGCAGCTTGACGATGCCCGGCGCGGCTTCTCCTTTCAAAAGGAAGGTCCACTGGACATGCGCTTCGATCCGTCCCAACCCGTGACCGCGGCAGATCTGGTCAACGGTCTGCCGGAGCGCGACCTGGCGGATCTGCTCGCCCGCTACGGAGAGGAGCGGCAGGCGCGCAAGATCGCCGCAGCGATCATCGCCGCCCGGCCGCTGACGACGACCACAGAACTGGCCGACGTCGCCGCTTCGGTGGTGAAACGTACCCGCAGCGGCATCCATCCGGCGACCCTGACCTTTCAAGCGCTGCGCATCGCCGTGAACGACGAGCTGCGCACACTGGAGATCGGGCTGGAACAGGCGGTTTCGCTGCTGGCGGGCGGCGGCAGATTGGCCGTGATTTCGTTCCATTCGTTGGAGGATCGAGTGGTCAAGCATTTCTTGCGTCAGGAAAGCAAGGACTGCATCTGTCCGCCCGAGCGGCCGATGTGCACCTGTGGGCACAAAGCGCAGCTGCGTCTGCTTACGCAGCGGCCGATCCAGGCGCAGGAAGCGGAAGTTCAAGCCAATCCGCGCGCTCGCAGCGCCCGTTTGCGTGTAGCCGAGCGGCTCGATGTGGCATGAAATATGCAGATTAAAAGGAAGACCGGTGTCAGAGGGATGAGTTGTGAAACGCAGAACGATTCAAGCCTACAAACAAGCGCCGTGGCGGCTGCAGTTGCGCTTCACGGGCGGTTCCCTGCTTCCTTTAATCGGCCTGTTGATCGTGGGCGGGATGTATCTGGCCATCAGCGCACGACTGACGAAAGCCGGACGCGAGGTTCTTGATTTGGAGGAAGAACGCAGCAATTTAGCCCGGCAGCAGGCGGAACTCACCGCGACCCTGGCGGAGTTGAACTCCCCGGAGCGCATGGTCGAACGCGCCCTGGCGCTGGGATTCAAGCCGGTGGGCCCGGATCAGGTGCAATACATCATCGTGGAAGGCTATGAGGAGCCCGAGCCGTTCGTCGCGCCGCAGCCCTCGAGTCCCTCCGGCGTGGGCGAGGGATCTCTCTCCCCGGCATACACCGAAACCCTCGGGGCCTGGCTGTATCGGCGCCTCGGTTTGGGCAGCGGAGCAGAACCATGACGGCCTATGCCTCCTCCAAACGCCGCATCCGCATGATTCTCATCGTCATGGCCGTCCTCGGCGTCGCCATGTTCGTTCAGTTAATCCGCGTGCAGTTCGGCCCTTACGCGCCTGCTTTCGCCGCGCGAGAGTCGTTCGCCCTGGAACGTAAAGACGAACTCGACCCCTCCCGCGGCGTGATCTACGATCGCGATGGACGCATCCTGGCTTCGAACGTGCCGATGTACTACCTGGAAGTGGAGGTGCGTCAGCTCACGCCGGAGAGCAAGAAGCAGATCGCGGCGGTGCTCTCGCGTTCGTTGGTGCTGCCTTATGAAGACATCTTTCAGCAGTTGGTCCGGGATTGGCTCACCGAAGGCCAGGTCCGCATTCGGCTCACGCGCGAGATTCAGGGCGGACAGCCCTGGCCGATCACGATCGATCAACCTGTGGCCGACATGCTGAACGGATTCCTCGGCGACCCGGAGGCGCCCGATCTCAGCGGGCTCGCCCTGGTGCCGGCGCCGAGCCGCACCTATCCTTCCGGAAAACTCGCCGGCCACGTGGTCGGGTTCGTCAACCAGAAGGGCAAGGGTTATTTCGGCGTCGAGGGATTCTACGACGATTGGCTCGTGGGTGACCCCGTCGTCGTGGAGCATGGATCGATTCCCCTGGATGCCCGCCCGCAGCCGGATGCTCCCACCGGCGTAAACCTGGTGCTCACCATCGATTTGGACATTCAGCAGATGGTCGACGCCATTATGCGGGAAGCGATGGAGAGCAGCGGCGCGGAGAGCGCCTACGCCATCGTGATGGACCCGCGCAACGGCGAGCTGCTGGCGATGGTCATCCAGCCGGCGCTGGACCCGGCCAATTACGAAGAATGGCTGCCGGACGAGGAGAAAGCCGGTTGGGAATGGGTGCTGGCGGAACCGCAGGCGGAAGCGGAAGCCGCCTCCGAATCCGACGCGGAAGCGAATGTAAACCCGGATCCGGACGCCGAAAAGGCAGAAGCGCAAGAAGAGCCGGTGATCGACCCGCTCGTCGCCGGCGTTTACGAGCCCGGCTCGACCTTCAAGGTGCTCACCATGTCCGCCGCGTTGGACGCCGGTCTGGTGACCCCGGACGACATTTTCGTAGACACCGGCGTGATCGAGGTGGGCGGCCATCCGATCAAAAACTGGGACGGCACAGCCTGGGGACCGCGCACGATGACCGAGTGCATGCAGCACTCCCTGAACGTCTGCCTGGCGTACGTCGCCTCGGAAAAACTCGAGGCGCCCCTGTTCTATCAATATCTCAAGGACTTCGGCATCGGCCAATTGACCGGCGTCGATCTCGAGGGTGAAGTGGCGGGCAGTCTTCGCACCCCGCGCCACCCCGATTGGACCGAATCCGATCTGGGAACGAACGCTTTCGGCCAGGGCGTCTCCGTGACGCCGTTGCAGTTGATCACGGCGATCGCCGCCGTTCCCAACCGGGGCGTGATGATGCAGCCGCACATCGTGCGTGCGGTCGCCGGACCGGAAAACGTATATTGGCCCCAACCGACGGTGCTCGGCAGCCCGATCTCTGCAGAGACCGCAGAGACAATCACGACGATGCTGCTCGTATCGTCGGAAGGGGAAGGGCGGCGGGCGGCAGTTTCCGGATACACGCTGGCCGGCAAAACCGGCACGGCGCAGATTCCCGGAGATCAGGGCTACGATCCGGATTTGACCATCGCCTCCTACATCGGCTGGGGACCCGTGGAAGCGCCGCGTTTCATCGTGCTCATCCGATTCGACAAACCCAAGAGTTCTCCCTGGGGTTCGGTGGTTGCGGCGCCGGTATTTCGCCAGATCGTCGAGCGCCTGGTGGTGATGATGGGCATTCCGCCAGGTTCTGTGTATCAGGAAAGCGGCTGAGGCAGAGGGGTTTCGATGTTGACCGTAGGGGAAGTACTTGAGGCACTCACGGGCCACGAGCACGTCGCTGCGCCGCAGGAAATCACGCAGGGCGTGATCGATTCTCGGGAGGCTTCGCCCGGATCCCTGTTCGTCGCTCTGGCCGGCGAAAACACCGACGGACACGATTACGTCACGGCGGCGTTCCGCTCCGGCGCGATCCTGGCCCTGATCGAACGCCAGGTGGAAGGCGAACATGCGCTCCTCGATCTGCGGAATGAGGTTTCCGCAGCGGACCTGGCTACGCTGGAGTTTCCGCTTTGCCTGTGGGTGAAAAGCTCGCTGGAGGCGCTGCAGCAGATCGCGCGGCATTGGCGCTCGATGTTGTCGCCGCAGGTGATCGGTGTCACCGGCAGCGTCGGCAAATCGACCACCAAGGAGCTGACCGCCGAGGTTCTCGAACAGCGTTTCTGCACCTTCCGCAATCCCGGAAACCTGAACAACGAAATCGGGCTTCCGTTGAGCATGCTCTCGCTGACGGAAGAACACGAACAAGCCGTCTTCGAGATGGGATTTTACGTCCCGGGGGAGATCGCCCTGCTTTGCGAAATCGCCCGTCCGCAGGTGGGTGTGGTCACCAACGTCAGTGAAGTGCATCTGGAACGCGCAAAGACGATGGAAGCGATCGTGCGGGGCAAAACCGAGCTGGTGGAGAGCCTGCCGGCGGCGCCGGAAGGCACGGCGATCCTGAATTACGACGATCCGCTGGTGCGGAGCATGTCCGAACACACCCGGGCGCGGGTGTTTTACTACGGCCTGTCTCCGGAAGCGGACTTGTGGGCCGACGAAGTCCAGGGTTTGGGTCTCGAAGGGGTGCGCTTCGTGCTGCACTACCAGGGCCGCGCCTATCACGTCCGCGTCCCGCTGCTGGGGCGCCACTCGGTGCACACCGCGCTGCGGGCGACGTCCGTGGGGCTGGTCCAGGGCTTGAGCTGGGAGGAAATCGTCAACGGTCTGAAAAGCGAAAACAGCCAGTTGCGATTGGTCGCCGTGCAGGGTCCGCATGGTTCCCTGCTGCTCGACGACACCTACAACGCCGCACCGCCTTCCGTGATCGCCGCCTTGAATCTGCTGTCCGAATTGGAAGGCAGGCGCATCGCCGTTCTGGGCGACATGCTCGAATTGGGCGACTTCGAGGAGCGCGGCCACCGCATGGTGGGCGCACGGGCGGCGCAGGTCGTGGACGAGTTGATCGCCGTCGGCGAGCGGGCGAAATGGATCGCAGACGAGGCCCGGCAAGCGGGTCTGGACGCCGATCGTATCCATTTGCTTGCAAACAGCGATGAGGCCACCGAATATCTGCGCGATCGCATCGGAGAAGGGGACGTGGTTCTGGTGAAGGGTTCGCACGGACTGCGCATGGACAAGATCGTAAGCGCTCTAGAGGAGAGGGAATGAACCAGATCGCATTTGCACTGCCGCTGGGCGGAATCACCTTTTTGCTCGCCGTGATCTGGGGCGGACCTCTCATTCGCATCATGCGCATGCTGCGTATCGGAGAACAGATCCGCATCGAAGGTCCGCAGCGCCACTTTACCAAGCTGGGCACACCGACGATGGGCGGCTGGTTGTTCATCATCCCCGTCGTGGTGATCACCGGGGTCTTGAACCTGGTCTCGCTCATCGGTGAGTTGAACGTGTTGGGCAACTCGATCCTGCTGCCCCTGATCGTGCTCCTGGCGTTCGCGGTATTGGGCGCCGTGGACGATTGGTTGAGTCTGCGCGGAGAGAAGCGCGGCGAGGGCATCCGCGGTCGCTACAAATTCCTGCTGCAAGTGCTGATCGCGCTGGGCGCCGCATTGGTGCTCAAATACGGCCTGCAGCCGCCCGAGATGGTGCTTCCCAACATCCCCGAAAACATCGACCTGGGGATCTGGTACGTGCCGGTGGCGATGTTCATCATCGTCTCCTCGACCAACGCGATCAACCTGACGGACGGGCTGGATGGGCTGGCGGGAATGATCTCCGCCACCGCTTTCGCCTGCTTCGGGGCGATCGCCATGATGCAGGGGCAGGTTTTCCTGGTGCGTTTCTGCTTCACCATGGTCGGCGCGCTGTTCGCCTTCCTCTGGTACAACGCCTATCCCGCAGAACTATTCATGGGCGACACCGGGGCCCTGGCCCTGGGCGGCACGCTGGGCGTGGTCGCCCTGATGACCGGCCATTGGATCCTCTACCCGATCATCTGCGTCATTCCCACCAGCGAGACGATCAGCGTCGCACTGCAGGTGCTGTACTTCAAATTAACAAAAGGGCGGCGGTTGTTCCGTATGGCGCCGCTGCATTTTCATTTCGAATTGAGCGGTTGGAGTGAGACTCAGATCGTGCAGCGTTTCTGGCTCATCGCGTTGCTGGCCGGCATGATCGGAGTCGCTTTCGCCCTGGTGTAAAGGAGAAGGACCATGGATATCGGAATGCTCTGGTTTGACGACGAATCGGTTTCGACGTCCGCAAAGATCCAGCGCGCGGTGACGTTCTACACCGAGAAGTACGGCCGCAGGCCAACGTTGTGCCTGGTGAACCCCGCCACGCTGAACGGCGGTGAGGGCGTCATGGCCGGCGTCAAGGTGCGCAAGGCGCGCAACGTCATGCCGGATCACTACTGGATTGGCGTGGACGAGGGCAACCGCTCTACGCCGAGGCAACGGCAAGCTGCCTGAATGGCGTACCGGTGACGTCGGACGATCGTGAAGATCGAATCCGGTCCTCGAAAGGTCGACAGCAGGATTGGACCGGAAAGCGAGTCGTCGTGCTTGGATTGGCGAGACAAGGAAAAGCGTTGGTCCGTTATTTTGTGGAACGTGGAGCAAACGTCGTGGTGAGTGATCGTATGCCGGCCGAAGCGCTGAAGCATGCAACGGAAGAATTTCGCAACCTCCCGGTGGATTTCGAGTTAGGAGGCCATCCGCCCACGTTGCTGAATGCGGCGAACCTGCTGTGCCTTTCCGGGGGTGTACCCGCGGATCTGCCGCTGGCACAGCAGGCTCGAGAGCAGGGTATCCCACTATCCAACGATGCGCAACTTTTCATCGAAAACTGCCCTGCTACTGTTATCGGTATAACCGGTTCGGCCGGTAAAACGACCACGACGACGCTCGTGGGGCGGATGGCCTCCGCCGAATTTCGGGATCGGGAAAGGAAAGTCTGGGTGGGTGGCAACATCGGCAGACCGCTGTTGAACGATCTGCCGCAGATGAAATCTAAAGATCTCGTGGTAATGGAGCTGTCGTCGTTCCAATTGGAATTGATGGACGTCAGCCCGCAGATCGCCGCGATCTTGAACGTGACGCCCAACCATCTCGACCGGCATAAAACGATGGCGGCGTACACGGCGGCGAAAGCGCACATCCTGCAGCACCAAACCGGGAACGACCGGGCGGTGTTGGGCCGCGACGACGAAATCGCCTGGTCGCTGCGCGATCAGGTGCGGGGGCGCTTGATCAGTTTCGGCTGGAACCCTCCGCAAGGTGACGGCGCCTACCTGGCAGGAGACACGATTCGCCTGCGCCTCGATGGCCGGGATACGGCCTTGTGCCCGGCCGGGATCGTGGAGCTGCGCGGGGCGCACAACCTGCTGAACGTGATCGCAGCCTGCGCCATCGCCGCTGCGGCCGGCATATCACCGCAGGCCATGCAGACCGGGGTGCGCGGATTCAAGGGCGTCGAACATCGCCTGGAGTTCGTGCGGCGCGTCGCCGGGGTGGATTGGTACAACGATTCGATCGCCACGGCGCCGGAACGCGCCATCGCCGCCATACGTTCGTTCGACGAGCCCCTGGTCTTGCTGTCCGGCGGACGGGACAAGGACCTGTCCTGGGATGCGTACGCACGGCTGGTCTGCAAGCGCGTGCGCCATCTGATCCTCTTCGGGGAGGCGGTGGAGAAGATCGCCGCGGCCGTCGAGAAGCAGCGCGGCGGGGATTGCAAGGTGCAGGTGGAAATCTGCGGCGACCTGGAGCAGGCGGTTGCGGCCGCCGCGCGAGTCGCCGCTGCGGGTGACGTCGTCCTGCTCGCGCCGGGCGGCACGAGCTACGACGCTTTCAAGGATTTCACCGAACGCGGTGAAAAATTCCGGGAACTGGTGAATTCGCTGTGACACAACGTGTGATTACACAGGATGCCTTTCAGGAGTCGCCGCTGCGCAAGCGCTTCGGGATCGGATTCGATCCCTGGCTCTTCGTGCTCGTCGCGGCGTTGATCGCCTTCGGCCTGGTGATGGTGTACTCATCCAGTTGGGACGTGTCCTGGCGACTGGAAGGCGACCCGTACGCCATCTTCGAGCAGCAGGTGCGCAATCTCGCCGTGGGACTGATCGCCATGGTTATTGCGTCCTTCATTCCCATGAAATGGATCCGCAAGTACGCCCTGCCGTTGATCGCCGCGACCGTACTGATGCTCTTTCTGGTGCTGCTGGTCAACCTGGGTGCGGAACACAAGCGCGCGTTTCTCGGCGGCTCGGTGCAGCCGTCCGAGATGGCCAAACTGGCGTTGATCATCTATCTGGCCGTGTGGATGGAATCGAAGGGAGAGCGTCTCTCCCTGACCGGCTACGGGCTGGCGCCCCTGATCATGATCGTCGGGCTGGTGGGCGGCCTGATCCTGCTGCAGCCCGACTTGAGCGCCGGCTTCACCGTGGTGATCGTCGCCGTGGTCATGTTCTACCTCGCCGGCGCCGACATGCGCCAGATTCTCGCCATGGGCATCGGCGGCGGCGCGCTGGCCTTCGTGCTCGTGCGGGTCTCCCAGGTCGGACAGGACCGTTGGAACAAATACGTGGGGGGTCTGGTGGACTTGGAGAAAGCCTCCTACCACGTGCAGCAGTCCCTGCAGTCGTTCTATTCGGGCGGGATCTTCGGCCGAGGGCTCGGCGCCAGCCGGGGCAAATTCGGGTTCCTGCCCGCCCCGCACACCGACAGCATTTTCGCCATCGTCGGCGAGGAACTGGGATTGATCGGCGCCATCGTCGTTCTGGTGCTGTTCTGTCTCTTCCTCTGGCGCGGTTTTCGATTGGGCCTGAACGCCGTGACAAAGCTGGAAATGCTGCTGGTCAGCGGGGTGACATTCTGGATTGGCATCGAGGCGGTGATCAACATGTCCGTCTTGTTGGGATTGCTGCCCTTCGCCGGCAACGCACTTCCATTTTTCAGCTTCGGCGGCTCGAGTCTGGTTACCACCCTGGCGGGGGTTGGTCTGCTGATCAACGTATCCCGCAGGGCATCCCGGCGTGAAGAGGAGCGAGACAACGTTGCGACTATTGGTATCGGCGGGCGGGACAGGCGGCGGCGTGTATCCCGCATTGGCCGTAGTCGACGCACTCGGAAAGCAAGCTGAAGTGCTCTGGGTCGGAAGCGAAGGCGGAATGGAGGCTTCCTTGTTGAGCCGAGCGGGTCAGGAATTCAAGGCCGTTCCGGCTGCGGGTGTGCACGGTGTCGGTTTGCGCGCCCTGCCGGGCAATCTGGCCCGTCTCGTGCGCGGCGTGCCTGCGGCGCGCCGCATCGTGCGCGATTTTAACCCCGACGTGGCTTTCTTCACCGGCGGTTTCGTGGGCGTTCCGGTGGCCCTGGCGGCGAGGGGTGTGCCGAAGGCGGTCTTCGTACCCGACATCGAGCCGGCCCTGGCGCTGCGCATGATCGCCAGGATGGCGCAGCTGATCATGGTTTCGACGCAGAAGTCGCTGGCCTACTACCTGAAGGGAAAGCGCGTTGTGGTCACGGGATATCCCACGCGCGCCGCACTGGTCAATCTCGAGCGGGCAAAGGCCCGCCATCAGATGGGGTTGGCCGGACAAAAGAAAGTGCTGCTCGTGTTCGGCGGCAGCCGCGGCGCACGTTCGATCAACGAAGCCCTGTGGGCCTGTTTGCCCGAACTGCTCGAACGTCTGGCCGTTGTGCACATCACGGGCCAACTGGACTGGCCGCGGGTGGAAGGGGTGGTGGGTTCCCTGCCGCCGCAACTGCGGGAGGGCTACCGCGTTTATGCCTACCTGCACGACGAGATGCCGCTTGCGCTGGCTGCCGCGGATCTTGTCGTCTCGCGCGCCGGTGCGGCGACGATCGGAGAATACCCGCTGCTCGGGCTTCCGGCGATACTGGTTCCCTATCCGTATGCCTGGCGCTATCAGAAGGTGAACGCCGAATATCTCGTCGATGCCGGCGGGGCGCTCATGCTCCCCGACGATGCGCTGCCCGAGCGGCTGCTGCCGGCGATTTTGGATTTGCTCGACGACCCCCAGCGGCTCGCCGAAATGCGGGCGGCGATGAAGAAACTGGCCGCTCCCGGTGCGGCGCAGTCGATAGCGAACGAACTGCTGCAGTTGGGCGAAGGGGGCAGGCGTGCTTAGCCTTTTCGTGGTGTTCGGGATGCTGGTGGCCATGTTCGCCGTGATCGGCGCCATGCGCGGTTGGGCGAAGGAACTGCTGGTGACCAGCGCCATCGTCCTGGCGCTGTTCATCATCCAGATCCTGGAGACCCACGTCCAGCCCTACAACACGGCGCTGATGATGCAGCCGCCGACGACGCGTTTCGTCATCCGCGCCATCCTGCTGGTGATCATGGCCTTCTTCGGCTACCAGACGCCTCACATTCGCGCCCTGCAGCCGAAGCTGGTGCGCGAGCGCCTGCAGGACATTCTCTTGGGGCTGGTCATGGGCGCGCTGAACGGCTATCTGCTCTTCGGGTCGCTGTGGTACTTCCTGGATCAAATGGGGTACGACAACACGACGTTGGTGACGATGCCGGCGGACCCCGCTTTTCAGGCGCGGGTGCAGGATTTCATGGCGCTGCTGCCGCCCAGCCTGGTTCCCATCCCGCACATTTATTTCGTCGTCGGCGTCGTTTTCGTGTTCATCATCGTGGTTTTCGTATGAGTCGTCACGTGCATTTGGTGGGAATCGGAGGCACAGGATTGTCGGCCATCGCCCGGGTGTTGAAGCAGAGAGGAGACGTGGTGACGGGTTCGGACCGCACGCGTTCCATTTATGCAGAAGCGCTGGAAGCGCTCGGCGTTCCCATCCGCTACGAACATCGCGCCGAGAACGTGGAGGGCGCAGATCTGGTCGTGGCCTCCTCCGCCGTGCCGGATGACAACGTCGAACTGCAGGCCGCCCGCTCGGCGGGCATCCCCGTGCTGCGCCGGTCGGAGTTCCTGGGCGATCTCACCGCGGGCCAGAAGACCATCGCCGTCGCCGGCACGCACGGGAAAACGACCACCACCGGATTGATCGCCTGGCTGCTCACGCAGGCCGAAATGGATCCCAGCTTCATCGTCGGCGGGACGCTGTCCAATTTCGACGCCAACGCCCGGGCCGGCGGTGGAGATTACTTCGTGATCGAAGCGGACGAATACGACCGCATGTTTCTGGGCCTCGAACCGGCGATCGCCGTGATCACCAACGTTGAACACGATCATCCGGATTGCTACCCGACGTTCGAATCGTTCCGCCGGGCGTTTGCCGAATTCGCATCCCGCGTCCAGGACTTGATCGTGGTCTGCAAGGACGACCCCGGCGCAGACTCCCTGCCGCTTCCGGCGATCGAATGCGTTCGATACGGACTGAATGCGGACGCAGATTGGTACGCCGAGGAGATTCGCTCCAACGCCGTCGGCGGGTCCGATTTTCTGGTGCTGCGCCGCGGGGAAACGCTGGGATTGATGCGCACCCGCCTGCCCGGCCCGCACAACGTGCTCAACGCGCTGGCGGCGCTGATCGTGGGCGATCATCTGGGACTGGATTTCAAGGACATGCGCGAGACGCTGACCGAATTCCTGGGCGTCGGGCGCCGCTTCGAAATCATCGGCGAGGCGGCCGGCGTGACGGTCGTGGACGACTACGCCCACCATCCCACGGAGATCAAGGCCACGCTGCGCGGGGCGCGCCAGCAGTTTCCCGACGCGGAGATCTGGGCGGTCTACCAGCCGCACACGTTCTCCCGCATCCGGGCGCTGCTGCCCGATTTCGCGCACGCATTCGACGACTGCGATCATCTGATCGTGACCGACATTTTCGCTTCGCGCGAGCAGGCGGACGGCTCCATCGACAGCCGCACGCTCGTGGAAACGATCGAGCATCCGGACGTGAGATACATACCCCGCCTCGAGGCTGCCGCAGATTATCTGCTCGAGCGCGTGAAAGGGGGTTCCCTGGTCCTGACATTGAGTGCTGGAGACGGAAATCGAGTTGGTTATCGTGTACTACAAGGTCTGACAGAAGGAGGCAAAGATCATGTCTGAACGCAAACGGAACGTTTTCGACAATGATCGCCGTATGGAGCTGCGCATGCGCGTAGCGATCAAGAACTTGCGCCAGAACGAGCCCGTGGATCCCGCCACGCTGCCCTTGCTGGCGCTGCCGGAGCAGAAAACGGTGAAGCGCGTGATCGCCAAGGTACGCAGTCTTTGAGCGATCGCCGTCTACCCCCGGCGCGCCTCGAGCAGCTGCGGCGCACATTCGGCAGCATCGAAGAGAATGTGCCCCTGGCTCGCTACACGGCGGCGCGAATCGGCGGCCCTGCGGACGTACTCCTGACCGCGGGTTCCGCCGAGCGTCTGGCGATGATCGCCGAGACGCTGTGGGAGCTCAAGCTCCCCTTCCGCATCCTCGGCGGCGGCTCGAACGTGCTCGTCGCCGACGCGGGGATCCGGGGGATCGTGGTGCTGAATCAGGCGCGCGGCGTGCGTTTCTGGGAGTCCCCGGAAGGTCCACGCCTGCGCGCCGAATCCGGCGTGGGCCTGGGCAGCGTCGCCCGGCGCGCGGTGGAGCGCGGCTGGTCGGGTCTGGAATGGGCCGCCACGGTGCCCGGTACGCTGGGCGGCGCCGTGGTGGGCAACGCCGGCGCCCACGGCGGGGACATCGCCGGCAATCTGGAACTGGCCGAAATCTTGCAACGCAGAAAGGGCGCAGAATCGTGGCCGCCCGAGCGGCTGGAATTTGCCTACCGCGACAGCTGGTTGAAACGCCATCCGGGCGAGGCCGTCGTTCTGGCAGCGACTCTGCGGCTGAGGCTATCGACGGTCGAGGAGACGAAGGCGAAGATGCAGGAATTCAGCGAGCAGCGGCGAACGACGCAGCCTCCCGGGGCGAGCATGGGCTCCATGTTCAAGAACCCGCCCGGGGATTACGCCGGACGCCTGATCGAAGCCTGCGGGCTGAAAGGATTTCGAGTCGGCGGCGCACAGATCAGCGAGGTGCACGCCAATTTCTTCATCAACCTCGGCGAAGCGACGGCGGCGGACGTGAAGGGATTGATCGACGCGGCCCGCAATCGCGTGGCGCAGCAGTTCGACGTCGAGCTCGAACTCGAGGTGGAACTGCTCGGGGATTGGCAGACGATGGAAAGCGAGTCGGCGCAGTTGACCAACGGAGGCGCACTTTGAGCGGCAAACTGCGTTTGGGCGTGATGTTTGGCGGACGCTCCGGCGAACACGAAGTCTCGTTGATGTCGGCGAAGTCCGTCATGTCCGCCCTGGATCGAAGCAAGTACGAAATCGTACCCATCGGGATCACGAAATCGGGCCGCTGGCTTTCCGGGGACCACGTGCTGAAGGCCTTTCAAGAGGGCCGGCAGGATGAGCTGGTCAACGTGATGCTGCCTGCGGAACCGGGCCTGCGCGGGCTCTACCGTTGGCGGGAAGGCGAGGCGCTGCAGCGCCTGACCGATCTGGACGCCGTTTTTCCGGTGCTGCACGGGACCTACGGCGAGGACGGCACGCTGCAGGGGCTGCTGGAGATGGCTGACGTGCCCTACGTGGGTACCGGGGTGCTGGCCTCCGCCGTGGCTATGGACAAGGATCTCTTCAAGCACGTGATGCGCGCCAACGGCATTCCGGTCCTGGATTGGACGATCGTCCTCTCGACGCAGTTGGAGCGCGAAATGCAGGCGGAGTTGGACCGCCTGGAATCACTCCTGCCCTATCCGATGTTCGCCAAGCCGGCGAACATGGGCTCGTCGGTGGGCGTGAGCAAGTGCCGCGGCCGCTCGGATTTGATGGAAGGCATCATGGACGCGGCGCGCTACGACCGCCGCATTCTGGTGGAAGCCGGCATCGAGGCGCGCGAGATCGAGATCAGCGTTTTGGGGAACGAGGACCCGGAGGCTTCGGTGCCCGGCGAGGTGGTACCCGGCGATGAATTCTATTCCTACCGGGCGAAGTACATCGACGACACCTCGGATTTGCTCATCCCGGCGCCGATCGAGGACGGCCTGGTCGGGGAAGCGCAGCGGCTGGCCATCGCAGCGTTCAAGGCCATCGACGGGGCCGGCATGGGGCGCGCGGATTTCCTGCTGGACAAGAACGACGGACGCCTGTACATGAACGAGATCAACACCATCCCGGGCTTCACCAAGATCAGCATGTATCCCAAGCTGTGGGAAGCGAGCGGCTTGTCGTATCCGAAATTGTTGGACCGCCTGATCGAATTGGCCTTCGAACGGCAGGCGCAGAAGGATAAATTGGTGCGCAGTTACGAGGTCGGGGAATGACGCTTGGCGAACGGTCCATCGAGAGCCTACGCACGCGTGCGGACAACGTGCGGGCACGCCGCGCCCGGGTGGAGCGCACGATCGAACCTGCGCCGCGTGAAGTGCTGAAGAAGCGGCCGCACCGGCGAAAGCAGCCGCGCCGCCGCTACGACGTGCAGCTCCAGCCGCAGCAGGGCACCGAGATGCAGCTCCCGGCGCTGCCCGCAGTTCGTGTGGGGCCGCGCCTGTTCTCGGCGATGCTGCTGCTCCTGATGGCCTGGTTCCTGGGCGAATTTCTCTCCGCGGATCGTTTCCTGGTGCGGTCGTTGAACGTCGACGGAAATCGACTGCTCACCACGGCGCAGATCCAGTCGCTGGTCGATTTCGCCGGCGAAGGCATCTTCTCCATCGATCCCGACGTGATCCGCGAGCAGTTGGAAGGGCATCCGGAGATCGTCTCTGCCGAGGTGCGTCTGCATCTGCCGAACGAGATCGACGTGGCCATCGACGAGCGCACGCCGGCGCTGGCCTGGAACGACGCCGGACGGACCTGGTGGCTGAGTCTGGACGGGCTGGCGTTCATCCCCCACGGCGCGAACGACGACCTGGTCCGCGTCGAGACGGAGCAGCCGGTGCTGCGCATCAGCGAAGAGGCGCTGACTCCGGCGATGGCGCCGGAAGTGATCCAGAACGCGCTCGTGCTCAGCCGCGAATTGCAGGACGTGGGCGTGCTGCAGTACGACCCGCAGTACGGATTTGGTTTCGAAGACCCGCGCGGATGGAAAGTGGTCTTCGGCGTGGGCGGCGACATGGCGATGAAGGTGCGCGTCTACCGCGCCCTCGCCGAGAAGATCGCCGGACAGGGAATTTCCGTGGCGCTGGTGAACGTGGAAAATCAAGCCGCGCCGTATTACAAGGTGGAGCGCTGACCTCGTGTCCAATCTGATCGCACCGGGCGACCCGATTTACGTGGGCATCGACGTAGGAACCACGAAGGTTTGTACGCTCGTCGGGCATTTAAACGCCGACCGCCAACTGCGCGTGATCGGCGTGGGCATCGTGCCCTCGCAGGGCATGCGCAAGGGCGGCGTGGTCAGCCTCGAGGGCGTGGCCCGCGCCATCCAGGCTTCGAAGGACAAGGCCGAGCGCAGCTCGGGATACGAAATCTCTTCGGCGCTGGTGAGCATCTCCGGGCAGCAGATCTCCTCGTTGAACAGCCGGGGCATGTCCGGAGTCAGCGGGCGCGTGATCAGCTACGACGACGTCAACCGGGCGCTGGAAGCGGCGCGCTCCATCGCCGTTCCCTACAACCGCAACATCATCCACGTGGTGCCGCGCGGTTTCGTCGTCGACGGCCAGGACGGGATCAAGTCTGCGCTGGGCATGCACGGCTACCGGCTCGAAGTCGAAGCCCACATCGTCACCGCCGGGGCGACGGCGCTGCGCAACATGGAGAAGTGCGTCGAAGCCGCGGGCGTGGCCGTCGACGGCTGGGTGCTGGGCTCGCTGGCTGCGGCGAACGTGGTGCTCACGGAGACGGAAGAAGAAATGGGCGTCGTCGTCTGCGACCTGGGCGGCGGCACGGCGGACATCGCCATCACCATCGAAGGCGCCGCCTGGCACACGGCGGTGATCCCCGTGGGCGGGGAGCACCTCACCAGCGACATTTCCCAGGGGCTGCACCTGCCGCCGGAAACGGCCGAGTCGGTCAAGGTGCGCCAGGGACACGCCTGCGTGCGCCTGGTCGATGCGACGCAGTCCTTCACGGTGCGTCCCTTCGGCGAGGAAAATCCGGTGCAGATCAAACGCTCCGACCTGGCCTCGATCATCGAGCCGCGCGTCGAGGAGATCTTCAGCCTGGTGCGCCAGGAAATCAAACGCAGCGGCTACGACGGCCTGCTGCCGGCCGGCATGGTACTCACCGGCGGCACAAGTCTGCTGCCGGGCATCAAGGAAGTGGCCAGCGAAACGCTGCAGATGCCGGTGCGCACGGCCCAGCCGGCCAACATGCGCGGGCTCGTGGACCGCATCCGCACGCCGGCTTTCTCGGCCAGCGTGGGGCTGCTGGAATGGGCCAAGGAGCTGGACGAGGAATACGGCTACGAGGGTTTCTCGGGATTCCACTGGCCGCGGTTGAGCGTCAACCGGGCTGCGGATTTCCTGCGGCGCCTGCTGCCGGGGTAGGGCGAAGGATGACGGATCGAGCGACATTTCACCAAGCGGGGAAGGAAATTTCCCTGCGGGATAACGGAAACCACACGGACCTGTGCCGGAGGCGCTGCAGCGCATTCCGGGACGCAGGCGGCACGACATTTCAACACAGAGGAGGAAAAGATGCAACCAGTTCCTAAGGTGGAATCATTTGCACGGATCATGGTTGTCGGCACCGGAGGCGGGGGGTCCAACGCCGTCAACCGCATGATCGAAGAAGGGTTGGCGGGCATCGAATTCGTGGCCGTCAACACCGACGCACAGGCGCTGCTGCTTTCCAACGCCCCCACGCGCGTGCGCATCGGCGACAAGCTGACGCGCGGCCTGGGCGCGGGAGGCAACCCCGACGTGGGGCAGAAGGCGGCGGAGGAGTCGGCCGAAGAGCTCTACGAAGTGCTCAAGGGCGCCGACATGGTCTTCATCGCTGCGGGCATCGGCGGCGGCACCGGAACCGGTGCGGCCCCGATCGTGGCCCAGATCGCCAAGGAAATCGGCGCATTGACGATCGGCGTGGTCACGCGGCCCTTCACCTTCGAGGGCGCCAAGCGGCGCCAGACGGCGGAGGCCGGGATCAACAGGCTCAAGCAGCACGTGGACACCCTGATCGTGATCCCCAACGACCGCCTGCTGCAACTGGCCGACAAACGCGCCAGCCTGCACGACGCCTTCAAACTCGCCGACGACGTCCTGCGCCAGGGCATTCAGGGCATCAGCGAACTGATCACCATTCCGGGTTTGATCAACCTGGACTTCGCCGACGTGCGCACGATCATGTCGGAGGGAGGCGCAGCCCTGATGGCCGTCGGCAAAGCCTCGGGCGAGGACCGGGCGCGCACCGCTGCGGAGCAGGCGATCTCCAGCAACCTGCTGGACATCACCATCGACGGCGCCCGCGGCATTCTCTTCAACGTCACCGGCGGGCCGGACCTGTCGCTCTTCGAGGTGAACACGGCCGCGGCGATCATCAAGGAGACGGCCCATCCGGACGTCAACCTGATCTTCGGTGCGGTGATCGATCCCAACATGGGCGACGAACTGCGCGTGACCGTGATCGCCACGGGGTTCGAAACCTCGCGCGCCATGCACCGCCGCGTGATCCCGCGCGCCAAGAGCCGCATGGAGGCGAAAACGACGAAGGACGGCCAGGAAATGCCGTTGGAAGACGAGTTCGAACCAGCGGTTTTCGACGTCAACGACCTCGACATCCCTGCCTTTTTACGCCGACGGTGATGGAACCGGACCTCCGGTTTCACACGGTCGTGTCCAAGAACGCCAGAACGACCGTTTGCCGCCCGGTCGATCTGGGTTCGCGAACGCGCGCAGATTGGCGTCGGAATCCTCCTCCCGGCGCCGATCTGCCGCGTCGTTCGGCACCTATTACCACAGTACCAAATTTTTTAAGGTTGAACATGCCGGAAATGCTTGCAACAGGGGCGCGGGTCGTGTACAATTTGCATTCTCACCCCGTAGATATCGGGTGCCCAGAAGTTTGCCGCCCAACATCTGGCGCCGAACAGTTGGTCTACAAAAGGTAAAAATCATGCGCTGCCCGTACTGCAGCAGCCAGAGGACACGAGTGATCGACACGACGCACGATTCTCGTGGGGGGATACGTAGACGCCGCGTTTGCCAGGAATGCGGCCAGCGCTTCAGCACGTACGAACGCGCCATTCTGGCCTCCCCCTTGGTCCGAAAACAAGACGGCACGCGAGAGGATTTCGATCGCGAGAAATTGGCCCGGGGGATTCGCATCGCTTGTGCCAAGCGGCCCGTGTCTGCAGCGGACATCGATCGTCTTGTGGGTGAGATCGAATCGACGATCCAGGGCATGGGCAAGGCGGAAATTTCGTCACGCGTGATTGGGGATTTGGCGATCGCAGGTTTGAAGGATCTGGACCAGATTGCATACGTGCGCTACGCCATCGTTTATTTAAGGTTGGACGGTTTACAGGCCGTACGAGACGAGATCGACCGGCTTCTCCTGGAAGCCTGAACCAACCATCATCGTAATCAAGATCTCGCATCTTGACTGCGATTTCGTGATCGACCAGAGGCAGGAGGCATTGGGATGTTAGACACAACCGGTCATGAGATCGACGTTCACATGGACTCAGGAAACTCCTACACCCGCTCACCCGTACCCGACGATCTGAAGGCGGTCGAACTCTCGCAGAACGCCCGTACGGTCCTGGAGAAGCGCTACATCCGCCGGGACGAAAACGGCGAAGCGACCGAGACCATCGAGCAGATGTTCTGGCGCGTGGCCAGCCACGTCGCCCTGGCGGAGTGCGAGTGGGGCGGCGAAGCGGACACGGTCGCCGAGCAGTTTTACGACCTGTTGACCTCCAAACGTTTCTTTCCCAATTCGCCCACGTTCACCGGCGCGGGCACGCCGCTGGGCCAGTTGGCGGCCTGTTTCGTGCTGCCCATCGCCGACGACATGGGCAAGAACCGCGAGGGGATTTTCCAGAGCCTGCGCGACGCGGCCCTGATCCAGCAGACCGGCGGGGGAAACGGTTTCGCGTTCTCGCGCCTGCGCCCCAAAGGCTCGCTGGTGAACACCTCGGCGGGCGAAGCGACCGGCCCGGTGGGGTTCCTGAAGGTCTTCGATCAGGCCTTCGACGTGATCGCCCAGGGCGGCACGCGCCGCGGGGCCAACATGGCCGTGCTGCGCGTCGACCACCCCGACATCGAGGAATTCATCACCTGCAAGACGGACGAGAGCGCCATCACCAATTTCAACATCTCCGTGGGCATCACCGACGCCTTCATGGAAGCGGTGAAGAACGACGAGGATTGGGCGCTGCGCTTCCCCGACGTGTGTTCGGAGGAGTACAAGGGTTTCAACGGCACGCTGGAACAGGCCGAGCGGCGCGGCATTCCGCTCAAGGTCTACAAGACGGTGCGCGCCCGCGATTTGATGGACAAGATCGTGCGCCAGGCGCACCACAACGGCGAGCCGGGGATGCTCTTCCTCAGCGCGGCCAACCGCAGCAATCCGCTGCCGCACCTCTACGATCTGGAAGCCACCAACCCCTGCGGCGAGCAGTGGCTGGGGCGCTACGAGAACTGCTGCCTGGGCTCGATCAACCTGGCCCAGCACTGCGGCCCCGGGAAGGCGGTCGATTGGGACAAGCTGCGCCGCAGCGTGGTCACGGCCACGCGCTTTTTAGACGACGTGGTCACGGCCAACGCCTACGTACCCGCCGTTCCGGCGTTGAAGGAAGCCGCCCACCGCGCCAGGCGCATCGGACTGGGCATCATGGGACTGGGGGACCTGATGTACCACGCCGGCGTGCGCTACGGCTCGGAGGCGGCGCAGGAATTCTCGGCGCAGGTGATGGAATTCATCCGCTACGAGTGCATGCGCGCCAGCGTCGAACTGGCGCGCGAGCGCAGCCCGTTTCCCGCCATCCGCGGCAGCATCTACGATCCGGATAATTTACGCTGGGCGCCGCCCAAACCGCTGCGGGAATACCAGCGCGATTTCGGCCGGCCGGCGTTGGAATGGGACGACCTGCGGAGTATGATCGGCAAGTACGGCATCCGCAACGCGGCGCAGACCACCGTGGCGCCGACGGGTACGATTGCCACCGTGGCCGGCTGCGAGGGCTACGGCTGCGAGCCGGTCTTCGCCCTGGCCTACTACCGCCACGTGGAGGACAACGGCGAGGACCTGCGCCTGACCTACACCAGCCCGCTCTTCGAACGGGCGCTGGTGGAAGCCGGCATCGACGTCGAGCAGCGTCAGGCCATCATCGACGAGGTGCTCGAGCGCGGCACGTGCCAGGGAATCGACAGCGTGCCGCAGGCGGTGCGTGAGGTGTTCGTCGTCTCGCAGGACATCCAGGCCGAGGAGCACGTGCAGATGCAGGCCGCCATGCAGGCCTTCGTGGACAACAGCATGAGCAAGACGATCAACTTCCCCGCCGACGCCACGGAAGACGACGTGCGCAAGGCCTACATGCTCGCCTGGGAGCTGGACTGCAAGGGCCTGACCGTGTACGTCACCGGCTCGCGCAGCAAGGTCGTGCTGGAGACCAAGGAGACGGCGAGCAGGAAGGAAGCGCCCGCCAAGGCGAAGCAGCTCACCATGTGGTTGGAGGGCAAGAAGCCGCGTCCCATGCGCCTGCAGGGCGCCACGTACCAGATGCACACGCCGCTGGGCAAGGCCTTCGTGACCATCAACCGCAACGGCAACGGCCAGCCCTTCGAGGTCTTCATCACCACCGCCAAGGCCGGTTCGGCGACGGCCTCGGTTTCGGAGGCCATCGGGCGTTTGATTTCGTACATTTTGCGCGTGGCCTCGCCGGTGTCGCCGCGCGACCGCATGTCCGAGGTCGTGCGCCAGATGGCCGGAATCGGCGGCGGGCGTCCGCTGGGATTCGGGCCCAACCGCGTGCTTTCGCTGCCGGACGGACTGGCGCAGGCGCTGGCCGCCTTCCTGGCCGACGAGGAAATCGGCGAGGTGATCGAGGTGGAGCCCGAGCAGGTGCAGCAGCTTCAGCAGCCGCCGGAAGCCCACAAGGACATGGCCCACTTCGGCGACATCTGTCCCGAGTGCGGGGCGGGGACTCTGGTGCGCGAGGAAGGCTGCAGGAAGTGCTACTCGTGCGGGTTCAGTGAGTGTTGAGGGTTGTGTAGGTTTTCACACGTAATTGGCGCTGTTCCATACGGTTTTGGCTATTCCACAGGAATTTGGCCGAAAATTGGAAAAGAGCATTAGCAAGGAGGTAGATTCTATTTTCGAGGGTTGAATGCATTCTTGTATGTCTTGCAGCGTAGTGCGACTTAGCGGGGCAACAGTCTTCACGC
>JARRPX010000041.1:0-21323 GCA_037382465.1 Anaerolineales bacterium
GATGTGGCCAGCGGCGAGGTGACCCAGTACTGCATCAGCGGATACCGAACACCGATCTGGTCTCCCGATGGACGCCAGATTGCCATCAATCAAAATATCGATGGTCTGGATACATTCAAAATCGTGGATCTCGAAGCCAGTGTGGCCTACGACATTACCGGAGAAGCGGCCATGAAGGTTGAAGGCTGGATGGTGCCGCCGCCGTGATGGACAGAATCTGAAATGGCTACGACGCACACGTACGGCGGATACATGCTTTGCTGCCCTTCCTGCAATCGCATGGTGAAACTGGGCCTGGCCTGGTTTGGTCTCTTTCCCATGCGCAGCGGATTGGGACCCGCCGAGTTCGTCTGTACCAAATGCGATACAGTCTACGAATCTGGCCTGCAAGAGTGGGCGCATATGAGCAAAGGGCGGAAGATCAATTTCATCTTCCACTCACTCGTATATGCCATAATTGGCGGCTTCTTTACCGCAGGGTTGATCCTTGTAATCGAAGGAGCAGCCACAAATCCGGATATCTCGTTCTTCGACAATCTGGCGACTGGTAAACTGCTGATCATCTGGGGCTGCATCGCAGGGGTCGTGCTGCTGACCCAAGCCCTGCGGGTGAGTCTCTCACTGGAACGCACCATGACGGAAACGAAACCCTATCCCGCCAGGTATACGGACTGGCAGATCAATTTGCAGGCCTGGGTGCTAAAGATCCTAATTGTGTCCTTCATCGGCATTTACCTCGGTCTCAAGTATTTCGGTTAAATCAATCCTGGCCAACCTTTGTCGGTAGTGGTTGGCCAGGATATTCTTCGACTACGCAGCGTTTTCCACTACGGAATGTCCTGCTTTTCCTCACAGAGTACGGCGCGGTCTCTCCCGCTGCCGCCCAGGCAGACGTCGTACCCGTGTCCGCCGTTGAGCAGATCGCGATCCGCGCCGGCGTCGATCAGGTCGTCCCCCAGGCCTCCGACGAGCAGATCGTAACCCGCGCCGCCAAAGAGCTGATCGTCGCCTTTCTGGCCGAGCAGCAAATCGTTGCCGCCCAGTCCACAGACGATATCGTTCCCCGCACCGCCGAGGATCAGGTCGTCCCCATCCGTGCCCACGATGACGTCATCGCCGGAGGTGCCGCGGATCAAGAAGTGGTAGGCCTGCCCATCTTGCGGTCCGCCGACGATCATGCCGTTGAAATCTACGTAGATCGTGGCATTCTCCCCGCCGCATTGCGGGATCAGATTCAAGCCCACCATCACCGGATCGTGATCGGAAGCGCGGAACGGATCGGGCGCATACAGGTCCGGCTGATTGTAGTCGTTGTAATCCAGAGCGGCCGGTTCGTCGGCGTTGATGTGCCAGATGGCCACGTCCGTCACCTGGGGCGCCAGATTACCGTTCGCCAGCGCATGGTCGAGGTAGCCCGCCTGTCCGTCGAAGACGTAGGAATACGCCAGCGAACCCTCGAACAGGTTCACCATGTCCGTGTAACCCGCCGACTGCAGCGCTGCGATGGGATCCTCCATGGCGTAGGAGTTCAAATCGCCCATGATGATGAAATCGGGATCGCCGCTGCCGGTCGGATCGCTCGCCAGCCAGTTGGCCAGCGCGATGGCGGCGCTGGTGCGGGTCAGGTTGCAGTTGCCCTGGCCGTCGCCGGTGTCCGGATCACCGATGTCGTCACAAGCGGAACCCTTGGACTTGAGGTGGTTGACCACCACGGTGAAGCTCTCCCCGCTGAGATTTTCGGCGAAAGTCTGCGCCAGCGCCGGACGGTTGCGTTCGTCGTTGAAACCCGGATCGACGGAGGAATCCAGCAGCGCGAATTCCCCGATGGGCGTCACGCTGGCCGGTTGATACAGGAAACCGACCTTGATGGCATCCGAGCCGATCGTGCCGGTGTCCACGTAGGCGTAGGTGCCGGTGCCCACGACGTCATTCAAACCGGCAACCAGATCCGCAAGGGACGCGGAGGCGTTGTTCTCCAACTCGATCAGCCCGACCACGTCTGCATCCATTGCGGCGATGGCGCTCACGATCTTGTCCCGCTGGCGGACGAACTCCTCCACGCTGTCCGCACCGCGGCAGTCTTGATTCTCTTCCGGACCGCAGATCGGATTGCCCTCGTCGATCGTGGTGAAGTAATTCAGCACGTTGAAGCTGGCCACGGTCAGGCGGCCTCCCGTGTCCGGTGCAGTGAGCGGACGCGCGTTGCCGACCGCCAATTCGACCGGCTGCACGGGTTGAATTTCGTAGCGGCTGTAGGCGTAACCCAGGGCGCCGGTCAAGCCGCTGACCGTGTCGCCGGCGCGCAGCGTGGTGCCGTCGATCAGATACGGCGGCAAGGGCAGCGGATTCTCGACCGAGCTGCCGTCGTCCAGCTGGATCAAGCGCAGGTTGTTTTGTTGCTGCAGCGCGTCGGCCGCCTCGCCCGGCAGGGTCACGTTGGTCGGCGTGTACAGCCGGCCATCGGCGGAGAGATCGACCTCACCGTAGCGGCCCTGCGTGTAATTTCCCGTAACGGTCAGCGTCTGCGGGAAGGTAACCAGCATGCCTTCCCGGCGTTCGAAGTCATCCATATTCGCCGCCGGCAGGTTGAACGCCGTCGGCTGCGGTTCGTAGCCCGTGCTGCAGATTATCAGATTGTTCACGCCGCTCAACTCGGTCAGGCCGTAGTATTCGCTGACCCCTGCCTGCAGGCGGACTACATCACCATAAGCCACGTCGACCCCGAAGCTGCCGTCGTAAACGAAGATGCCCTCCGAAGTGGCAGGATCAGCGTCTTCGTCGGCCGTTTCCTCCTGCAGGAAGAAACCGCCCAGGCCGTCGTAGCCCTGGAAATCGCCTACGACCACACCTTCAGCCACGACCACCTGCCCGACCAGCGGGCTGGTGTCTCCAGTGCCCTGAATGGCGTGAATGGGGGTGGCGTCATCGCCGCAGAACCCGAAGAAGCAGTTGTTCGCCGCGCCGGGTGTTTCCCCGCCGACGGTGAACGGTCCGATGCGGAAGCCGTCCTCACAGCGGAAGACGTAGCCGGGTACGTAAGAACCGTCCGGCCCCACGGTGGGCGGCCCGTAACTGTATTCGGTCCCCGTCGGCGGATTCTCTTCCTCGATCAGGGCGATCAGATCGACGATCGCCGACCAGGGAGTGAAGTCGAGCACACCGTCGTCGTTCGTATCGAGATCCTCGCCGTTCGATCCCGTGAAGCCCTGCACCAGCAGGTGCGTGACGTTGTCGCTGTTTTCGAAGTTCAAAGAAGCGACCAGATCGGCTGTGCCCAGCGTGAACGTGCTCTCGGCGGCGACAAAGTAGCCCGAGGCGGGGATCGTCGACCCGTTGAGGTCGGTGACGTTCTCGATCACGCCGCTGCCACCCGAGGTGCTGTCCCCGATCACAAGGTAGGTCAGGCCGTCGAGTGAGGCTCCCGGAGGACCGACCAACTCGAAGAATTCGTCGGTGTCCGTGCCGTCCTGGTCGATGCGAATCTCGCTGATCAGAACGTCCGGCGGCGGCACGACGCAGTGATTCGCCGCGCCAGGGGTGTCCTCCCCATCTAGGGGATCGAAGGCGCCGATCGTCCAGCCACTAGGGCAGACGAAGGCCAAGCCGGGCACGTAGGAACCGTCCGGTCCCACGGTGGGCGGACCATAATGGTATTCGGTATCGGTCGGTGGATTGTCTTCCTTGATCAGGGCGATCAGGTCGACCTGCGCCGTCCAGGGAGTGACGTCAAGAATGCCGTCGTCGTTCGTATCGAGATCCTCGCCGTTCGATCCCGTGAAGCCCTGCACCAGCAGGTGCGTGACGTTATCATCGTTCTCGAAATTCAGGCTCGTGACCAGATCGGCCGTGCCCAGCGAGAAGGTGTCTTCGGCGGCGACGAAGTAGCCCGAAGCGGGAATTACCGCACCGCTCAGGTCGGTGACGTTTTCGATCACGCCGCTTGCGCCTGCGGTGCTGTCTCCGATCACCAGGTAGGTCAGCCCGTCGAGCGAAGTACCCGGCGCACCGGCGAGTTCGAAGTACTCATCGGTATCCGTGCCGGGCTGGTCGATGCGGATTTCGCTGATGGCCACCTCTGGTGGTGGTTCGGGTGTGGGCGTCGGCGGCGTACCGCCGAAAGACTGCCCGACGTTGATCGCACCGAAAGAGCTGGCCGCAGGAGCGTTCCAGACGAAGTCCTCGTAGATCGTCCCCACACCCGTGAGCTGCAGCGATTCACCCAGCGGCGTATCGTTTGGTTCGGAGACACCGATGTCGGTCGAGGTGAGGCCATCGGCCGGCCCTCCGACGGCGGTAAAGCTGCCCTCGTAGCTGAGGAACTGGATCACCGCGCCGCCCGGATCGACCAGCGCGATGCCGTCCGGCGAACCGTTCTGGATGCCGGATTGCGCGAAGGCCAGTGCACCGTAGCCGTCCCCCTCGTCGAGAATGAGCCCGCTCAGGTCGAGGTCGGCGTACTGCGCACCCCCGTTGCCGTTGTAGAAGACCAGAGACCAGCCGGCCAGGTCCGTGCCGGCCGGTCCGGCGATCTCGACGGCTTCGTCGGCGTCCGTACTGACGTTGTCGTAGTGAATCTCGTTGATGAATATCGCCGTGCCCGCCGACTGCGCCTGTAAGGCGAGTGCGGGCAGGAGTACCAGGATGGTGCTGAGCATTACTGCGCGGAAAGATCGTGCGGCGGTTCCCGAGCGCTTGAACATGATTTCCTCCTCAAAATCGTATTCGGCTCTCTCATAAAGAAACCGCCCGGCCTCCCCCTCGGTCGGGCGACGTGAGTCGCGACCTTGCTCTGCGCTCCCCCTACCCCGAAACTGAGGCGTTCGTTGCCGTTATTCAATTGTGCGGGTTAAGATTATCACAGGCGCGAGGGGGTTTCAATACTTGAGGTCAACAACGTATTCTATGATTCACGGTCAACGGATCGCCGTTGCGATTCGGCTGCTTTGGAAATCCGATATAATCTTTAGCCATAGGTCCCGATTGGAGTGGATGTGCAGATGGTTGTCATCCATGCAAGAAGACGGCGTTAGAGGAGAACCGAACATGGCGAAACGCATCAACGGTCAAATTCGCAAGATCCTGCGCATCGTAGGCGAAGTGATCTCTCAGATGCTCAACGTGCCCATCCTTTCCGGAATGATGATCATCTTCCTCTTCTTCCACCTGCCGATCGAAATACCCCACCGCGTGGCCGGTTTCAGTTGGGCGATGCTATTTCTCTGCCTGATCCCGCTGGCCAGCTTGTTCTTCTATATCCCCGGCAGGCTGCGCGATTGGCCCAAGGTTATCAAACGCCAGCGCATTGCCAGCTTCGTGATCATGATCGTCAGCTATCCCATTGGGTTCCTGATCTTGCGTCTGATGCATGCACCCAGAATCTACGAGGCCGTCGCCGCCACCTACACGATGGTTACGCTGGGTTTGATCTTCTTCAATCTAATCCTGCGTTACAAAGCAAGCGGCCACGCCGCCGGTGTGGCCGGCCCTGTGGGCGCGTTGGTCTACTTCTATGGACTAATCGCTACGCCTTTGTTGGCGCTGCTGCCGCTGGTCACCTTGGCGCGCCTCTTCGCCAAGGGACACGACGTCTGGCAGACCGTCGTCGGTTCGGCGATGTCGCTGGTCATCACCGTCCTCGTGCTGCGCCTGTATGGATTCATGCCGCTGACCGGAATGCCGTACTGAACGGCCAAAAAATGCTTTACGAATAGCCCTCCAGTTCAAATCCAAATCCTGACCGGGTAACGGTCGAATCGGTTCTCTTGCCACCCGTTGCAGCACATTGACTTCAAACGCCAAAGGTTTTGAGACGCGTTTGAAGTTCTGCACCAGCCTCGCTGCTCGCTGCACGATTCTCTCCTTCCGGAAGGGTTGAAGATATAATAATAGATATATTCGCTCTTATATGTCACATTTCCACACATCATTGCGTTACAGTCACGTACATCGAAGGGTTTGCCACAGTCCCTCGCACGGAACACCTCCGGTGATTGCGAGGCCAATGGTGAAAATCATGCCCGTGGAGATAGTTTGCGATGAGACAGAAACAGTTGGGAATGAAACGCTACTTGCTGCCCATAATGGCCGTGTTGATGGCGGTGCTGGCCTGCGGACCGCTCGACACCGCGCGCGAGATCGTCGCCGGACTCTTTCGTGTTTATTACGTCGCGCCCGACGGTGACGACGCCAATGACTGCCGCTCCTGGGAGGCCGCCTGCCTGACGCTCAGTGGTGCGGCCAGGCACGTCGATGGCGGCGATATCATTCGCCTCGCCGCCGGAACGATCAGCGTGCCGGACGTGACGATCGACAGCATCATAGCAATCGAGGGCATGGGCGAAGCAGAGAGCATACTTGAACTGACAGATACGGGAACCGTCGCCCTCAACGCCGATGTCACTTTCCTCGATCTCACCATCACGACTTCCGGACCCACGACGGGTGCTTTACCCTGCATCCATGTTGCCGAGGGCGCTTCCGCCACCATCACCCAGGTCACTCTGCGGGACTGCGGCCTGGGCATTCGTGTCGCACCCGACGCCGAAGCGGCTCTGCAGAACGTGACCATAACCGGTTCGACCGCGGAGGCGCTCATTAACGACGGCAGTGTGACCGTCGATCAAAGCCGTTTGGTCGAAAACAAGGATCGTGCGATTACGAACCGCGGAACGATGATCGTCGAAAACACGACCATCGATCGCAACATCCTCAACCCCTTGCATCTCGCCGGCGATCTGCCCGATACAACCATCACCAACGTTGGACATCTGGAACTGATCAACAGCACGATAAGCCGCAGTACGGACCGCGGCATCACCAACGCCGGAGAACTGATTTTGCGCAACTCGACGGTCAGCTCGAATCGCGGGGACGTGGCAATCAGCAGCCAGGACGGCGAATTGAGGCTGCTGTACGTCACCGTGGCGAACAATGCCGGAACCGGCATCAACCTCGCTGGAGGCCTGGCCGAAATCGAGAACACGATCTCTACCGGAAACGGTTACAACTGTTACTGGAATCCCACGTCGACTCCGACTCTGCTGGGCATCAATCTGTCTGAAGATTGCCGATTCTTTACCGCAGGGGAATTGCTGCTGCAGCCGCTGGCGGACAACGGCGGACCGACCGAAACGCACGCCTTGCAGCCCGGCAGCGCCGCCATTGACGCTGCCACACTGGACTGCCCGCCAAGCGATCAGCGCGGCGTCGAGCGCCCCTTCGGTGAAGCCTGCGATGCGGGCGCTTTCGAGTTCGATCCCACCGTGATCGCCGAACCCATCGCCCTCCGGGCGCCCGCCACTCCCATCACCGCCACACCAACAACGGAACTGCCTCTCGCCAAGGCCGTGAAAGATGGTTTGTGCTGGACGGGACCCGGCGCTGCATATCCGGTCGTCAGTGCCGTAAGTGCCGGAATCGAACTCAGCTTGCGCGGTGTTGATGCGCAAGGCGATTGGCTCATCGTTGATTCACCTCGTTTCCCCGGTGTAAACTGCTGGCTGGAACGCGACTCGGTGGACCTGCCGCCCGAGACGGAGTTGTCGGTATTGCCCGTGTTCTCTGTCCCGCCGCGGCCCACGGCGACGTCGAAGCCCGAGAAGGCAGTCGGCTGCCTGGTGCAGGATCCCAACGATCCCAAGCAGGTGATCTGCGTGCCGCGCGCCTGCACGCCAAACGACGTACCCGGCGGAAGCTGCAATCCGTAGCGTCCGTTCGGCGCGGAGACGAATGAGCCCTCGCCACAAATATACGCCGCCGCAGCTTGGGCTGCGGCGGCGATTGAATCTCATGTGAAACCGAGGTGTTTGTTGTTGTTCTTCACTTATCTCAGCTCAACGTTTCATCGACGTGAGGAGCCGCAGATGTTTGCAGGATAGTGTCTCATTTCGTGATGGCCGTTTTCGACTTGTCCTTTCTCCACTTAACGAGACTTCATCTTCTCACATCTTTCAACGATTCCGTTCCCTCACATTTCCAACAATTTGCCGGAATCGTGTTGCATGATTCCACACCGAGATGATTCGTTACGTGATACAATCCAATACAAGTAAAAAGGCTTGTATTTGAAGATTACAAGTGATATAACTTGTATTACACGATCGTGATGGCTGAGAAAATGAAGATTGATAAAGACAAGATTTATGCAGTCCTGACGGGTGATATCGTCGGCTCGACAAAATTCAAGGGAAACGATCGCAAATACCTGCATGAATGCCTCGAAGCTTCCTCGCAGAAGCTCGTTGATTCTTTTTCCGGATCGGTTCCGTATCCACCCGAATTCTTTCGGGGAGACAGCTGGCAATTTCTGGTAACAGATTCATCTAAGTCTTTACGAATTGGCACTTTTTTTAGAGCCCTCATTAAAGCAAGTTCGAGTTCGAAACACCTGGACACAAGATTATCGATCGGATTGGGACTCCTTGATTTTATTCCCGAGGAAAATATTTCAAGTGGCGATGGAGAAGCATTTCGCCTTTCCGGTGAAGGGTTGGAAAGGTTAAATAAATCCAATCGCATGGATATTTCTTTTCCCGTGCGATTCGAATCAAATACTGCCAAAGCCTTTGAAATTATCCTGAAATTAATGGATATCAAAATTACTGAATGGACCGACAAACAAGCAAACGCAGTCTGCGGAGCTTTGTTGGATTATACGCAGGAAACCATTGCAAGGCATTGGTTCGCAAAAAGGATATCTCAACAAGCGGTTGCGCAGCATCTCGATCGAGCGGGTTGGGCGAAAATTGCCTCCGCCATTGAGTTCTACGAAACACATTTACCAATGATCTTGCGCGATGAAGAGCAACGGGAGAACATTCACAATAATTAGAGCTTGTAATACATAATTACAGGCCCCGAGGCTTGTAATGTGGGTACATAAATCGAGGGTTTTATGATCCATCCAATATACAAACTCATCATTCCTCTGGTCAGTGCACATCTTGCAGGTGATTTCTTATTTCGATCTGATGACGATGTTAAGAATAATTCTCAACCGCAAGGCTTACTCAAACACGCCTTGATCGCAGGCCTTCTTTCTTGGGTATTGTTGGGCACGATCCAGGCATGGAGTGTTGGATTACTCATTTTTACACTGCATTCCATCATCGACTACATAACGTCGAAACGATCGAGCGATGGCTTGCGGACTTTTTTATTCGATCAATTGGCACACGTATTCGTAATCGTGGTACTCGCATATGTCATTGATTCACGAGACCTACTGCCCTTCCCGAATTATTGGTATGGTCTCTTCGGTAAAGCATATTACGCTGGGAACCTGCTGTTTTCCGGTGCGGTTTTGAATGTAAGCGTCGGGGGAATTGTTGTTGGCTTCAAAGTCAAACCCTTTCTCGATCAGCTCAATAAATTGGCTAAAGACGGAGACAAGCAAAATCTCAAAGAAGCGCAAAATATTGCATCAAGAGGTTTTGAAGAGGGCGGCAGGACGATCGGATACCTTGAACGCGCACTAATTTACGTTCTAGTGCTTGTAAACCAACCCGCCGGAATCGGCTTTCTGATCGCAGCGAAGTCGGTCTTTCGATTCGGAGAAATCAATGTAAGTTCGAACCGGATGGAAGCTGAATATATATTAATCGGAACTCTATACAGTTTCCTTTACGGCATTGTCGTATCCTACCTAACAACTTACCTGCTGTCGAATATCGGTTTCGTCGGGTAACCACTCGCGACTCTGCGCTCCGATGATCGAGCAATACCTTTCTCGTAAGTTATTCATCTTCGAAAACCAGAAAGGAAAATCGTAAGGTGCGGAAAGTCTGCACCGCTTATCCATTCGTGCTTCGTAAGCCTATCTCAGATCAAGCAAGCCTCACTCGCTCGAATCCAGCGGCACACTTCCTGTGCAGACTACGTTCAGGTAAATTTCAATCGAACCGTCGCTGCGCTGTGAGCCGCCGTAGAATTCCGCATCGTAGCTCAACTCTCCGATCGGGAGCAGTTCGATGGTCAGCTCGAAGGGCACGGCGTGAGTCTCCGTTTTCGCGGTCTCCACGTTGTAGAACACGTACGTCTGCGCCTCCGGATCGGCGACGTAGGAACACTGCGACCAGCCCTCCACCTTGAAGTTCACATCCACCTCCCCCTGATAAGTCCAGTACGTAGCACCGTCCGTGTCCACGGGTTTCAAAGGGTTCCGACTGAAGTCGGCGCTGACCCAAGTATCGACGTAGCTCAACTGCTGCGAGCCGTCGTCCGTCCACACGTCGTCGACGAGATGGAAGCTCATCTGGCTGTCCGCCAGAAGCCCTTCTTCGTCAAAGCCCAAAGTAAAGGCGATGTCGCCCACGTCCTCGGCGCCCGTGCTGTCGTGATACGAGAAATGGGAGGCTTCACGCGGCAGTAATATATCGGACCAGTAATAACTGCGCGTCTGGCACTGGGTGATATCGAGGCTGCGCACCACTTCACCGGCCTCGTTCGTCTGTGGTTCCTCCTGCGCTGTGCTTTCCGCTGGCGATTCGATGTCCGGCTGTTCTTCGACGAGATCGTTGAAGTCGTTGCTGGCGTCTGCCTGCCGGTTTTCCCGCTGGCACTGCCGGACGAAGGCGTCGAAATCCACCGGCTGCACGACCACGTCGCGGCTCACGGTCACGTTCGCCGCTTCCGGCAACCCCAACGCTGCGAGGATGTTCGCCTTCGCCCCGGAGCGCACGAGATCGCGCGCCAGGCCGATGCGTACTTCGCGCCGCACCTTCTTCCAGAACACCTGCCGCAGCACGCGCCGCGCCATCTTCCCCTGCAGCGCGGCACCGCCGGTGACCATCTGCACCACGGCTTCCTTGATGACTTCCTCCGACAGCCAACGGCCGAAGCGTTTCAGGTTGATGCGGCTGGGATCGAGGCGGCGGAAAAAACGCCGCAGCGGGTTGCTGCGCCTGCGCCGACGGCGGGCCAACTGCTCGGCCTGCTTCTTCAAGCGCTCGATTGCCGGCCCGCACACGTTGGTCAGCACCTTCTCGGTGACGCACTTATCCACCGCCAATTGATCAGCGGTGGTGTTGCCGTGCAGGTCGGCGCAGAGTTCCTGGTACATCGTCAGCAGCCGCTGGGCTTCGTTGGCCGGCGCGCCGGCGGGATCAAAGCTGGAACTCACCGTCTTCATCAATCCGCGGGACCCGAGCTGCCCACCGACCTCCTCGCTTTCCTCGAAGGAAAGGTCGTAGCTGCTGACCATCAGCAGCAGCGCCTCGTCCAGCGAATGATCCGGCTTCGCCGCCGAGACCGGAATCACGTCCACGATCAGGCTCACGATCAGGACGGAGGTGAGAACCAAGCTGCGCATCTTAGAATTATGCCTATCCATTTCACTCCACCTCCGCGACGACCGGCAGCGCTTCCACGTAAACCAACTCGCCGTCCTGCAGGCCGAACGTCAGTTCCGGCGCGTAGTACACTTCGGCGTCGTCCACGATCTCGTCTTCCAGCGGGACGACCAGGTACTGCTCCAATCCCGCTGCGGCGATGACTTCTTCCAGGCTCATGAAGGCCGTGAACTGCTCCGGACGGTAGGGTATCGGCGACACCTCGGTGCCCTCATACTCCATTGGATCCTCCAGCACGAGTTCACCGTTCAGGAAAACCACGTCCACGTTCTGCGAGTAGTAGCTCCAGGTCTCCTGGCGCATGACCGTGAGCTCTCCATCCGCGCCGTTGTCCTCGTAGAAGAGGATGGTGAAACCATCCGGCTGCCCGCGCTGGCGCAGCGTTTGTTCCTGGATATCCGTGAGCGGATACGGTTCGAGCACGATGTCTTCCGCCGCAACATCCTCGAAGATCTTGGGAACTTGGTGATAGGCGGAAATCCAGAGCAAAACCGCAATGACCAACAATGCGAGGATGAGGAAGACGACGACACGCCGCCTGGATGCCGGTTTCTCTTTTTGCATCCTTGGGCCTCCTTCTACTTAGAATCACCGAAGACGTAGAGATTCCAACGCCAATTCCTGAACTGCGCTGCAGGAATTTCCAACGAAGAGAATTACAGCCGTTTCCGGAAACGAACGCTGAAGCATGAGGACGCAGTTTTGTTGTACGAGATATTGATCAACGATTTCCAACAGCATACACCACGGGATGATTCGCGGTCAAGCCGAATCAGGACTGACAATGGCATAACCATGTTGCGAACCTATCGATCCGTCGAGATGTACTGGTGGCAGCGATCCGTGAGCGTTTCGAGAAAATGATGTTGATCGCTTACCACACGAGACCGCGCATTGAGTCTGTAGCGATACTGCTCCCCCGATTTGAGCCGGATGGTGATGTTCCGCAGGGTTAGAAACTGGATGACGTCGAGCGATTCGAAAGACTGGAAAGACAATTCAGAGAGCCCCAAGAAGATGGCCTTCAATTCGAAAAATCCCATGGTTATCTGCGCGAGGATCAGCCGCCGATCCGTCACACCGGCGATGTAATGCCTGACGAAGATGAAACCGGACGTGAGATAGCCGATTCCTTCCACTCTTTCGGTCAACCCGAGAAGCGGTTGGGCGTGAAAATGCAGCAAACGCTCGTACTTGGTCAAGGGTTTCCTTCCACCCCGCAAGACTCTGATCCTGGGTATCCGCACGCTCCAGCATATCGGAGTTCTAACGCTGATACAAGCCGCCGCCGTTCAGACGCCGGTTCACTTGGCGCAGCGGCGCTGATGTTGTAGAGTGGAATCGGCGTTCACCGCATCGGCGGTTCGAAACCTGCGCCACCACGGGAGTCGTACATGCGAGTTATCAACATGGATTCATGGTCGCGCCGCAAGCATTTCGATTTCTACAATAGTTTCGAGCAGCCGCACTTCGGCATGTGCGCCAATGTAGACCTGACCGAATTCCACCGGTCGGTCAAGCGGGCCGGGCATTCGATCAACATAGCCATCATCTACTTGATCGCATGTGCGGCGAACGGCATCGCCGAGTTCCGCTGCCGCATCCGTGGGGAGCAGGTCGTCGAGCACGAGATCGTCCATCCATCGCCGACGATCTTGACGGATGATGATCTCTTCAGCTTCTGCACCATCAAGTACAGCGAGGACTACGCAGGATTTGCGGCCCGAGCGGCGGAAAGGATCGCTGCCGTAAAAGCGCAGCCAACCCTGGAAGACGAGCCCGGCCAGGACGACCTGCTCTTCATGACCGCCATCCCCTGGGTCTCTTTCACCAGTTTCAAGCACCCCATGCCCCTGCAGCCGACCGATTCGGTGCCGCGTTTCGCCTGGGGTAAATTCTTCGAAGAGGGGGAGAAACTAAAAATGCCGCTGGCCGTGCAGGCACACCACGCTCTGATGGACGGCCTGCACGTCGGCAGGTATTACACCGCGGTGCAGGAACTGCTGGACCGTCCCGAATTCGTCTAGCAGCACGAATTGCACTGAACAGGCGTCATCTTACCTGCCGGCGTCCCGGGACGAAATCAGCTAAACCGATTGCAGGTCCCGGAAAAGCTGCAGGTAATCCTTGAGGTGTCGTGTGATGAGGAAGTTGCGGCGCACGTGTTCCCTTCCCGCCTCGCCCATGCGTTTCGCTTCGTCGGGGTGCTGCAGCAGGCGCAGAGTCTTATCAGCGCAGGCCTGAACACCGTCCACGAGATAGCCGGTTTCGCCGTCGATCACCTGCAGCGGGATACCGCCCACGTTGCCGCCCACCACAGGCTTCGCTTTCCACAGCGCCTCCGCAACCACCAGACCGAATCCCTCACGTGTCGATTTCTGGATCACCACGTCGGAGGCGTATTGAAAACAGCCCACCTCGAAAGCGCCGACCCCGTTGAAATTGTGCAGCACGTAAATGTCGTCGTCCTCCCCCGCGTGACGCAGCGTACGATCCAGGTAAAACCAGCCTTCGGGATCGTCGTCGGCCATGGAGCCTACCAATGCAAGCTGCACTTCGGGAACGTCCCGCTTCACGAGGCGGTAAGCGTCGATCACGCCCAGGGGATCCTTCCAGGGATCGAAGCGGCTGACCTGGGTGATGAGCGGCCGGCCTGAATCTACGCCGAAACCGCCGACGACGCGCTTTACATCCGCCAGCGGAATGGGCGCATTCTTCGGCGAACGCGGGTCGATCGTCGGGCGGATGATCGCCAGGTGGGCATCTTCCAAACCCGGGCCGACGTATTGGCGCATGGTGAAGATGAGGGCCTCGTAATCGGCGATGAAATGCACGAAGAAGTCCCAGAAGTCCGGATTGGACTGGGAGGTGTCGATATGGCAGCGCCAGATCCAGTGTTTGCTGCTGGCGTTTTCGTTGAAGTGAAGCAGACCGGCCGGCTGGGGATCGTGCACCACGATGAAATCGTAATCGCCTTCCAGATGCCCGGCGTTGTAGCGATTTTGCCGGCTCCAGATCTCCTTCATCTCCTGCGTGAAAGAAATATCCATACCCTGGAGCCCATTGTGACTGGCTTTACTCACCTCGAAGAATTCGTCGCTGCCTTCGATGACCTGCCATTCGGCGTCCAGTCCCACGTCGCGCATCAGGGGAATCAGTGTCTGCAGGATCTCCGCAACGCCCCCACCGAATGCCGTGGCGTTGACGTGCAGCACGCGTGCGCCGCGCAGATTCTGGGCGAGCTCGAGTAGATCTGCGATCACTTCCTCTCCGACGATGGGTTCGTAATCGGCCAAACGTTTTTCGGATAACTCAACTTTCTGCAACATGATCTACCATCCCTGTCTGACAGAGGATGCTGTCCTTTCTGATAGAATCTATAACGACGATTTGTAGCAGTTTGTCCCTCTTCTTCAAACACCGTTGATTCTGAAATGTATCCTTGACACTTTTATTTTCGGGCGACATAATTATATTACTGCTAACACGTGTTAGCATCAAGGGGTGCAAATGCGAAAACGCGTGACTGCACGAGACGTAGCAGACCGTGCAGGGGTCTCCAGGACGACCGTCTCCTTCGTTCTCAACAATGTGCCGGGAATGCGCATTAGCGAGGAAACCCGCCAGCGCGTACTCGAAGCGGCGCGTGACATCGACTATCACCCCAACATTTCGGCCCGCAGACTTGTTACAGGCCGCAGCTACATCATCGCTTACGTCGAACGCCAAAGTCCAAAAGAAGCCTTTGCCGATGCATTCTTTCCCGAGGCGCTGCACGGGGTGCACGATGCAGTCTACGCTGCGGGATACGAAGTGCTGTTTGCACCTACCGAAATCGACTCAGGCGCCCGACGCTGCAGTCGATTGCTACGCGGCGGACACGTAGACGGGATCATCCTCTCCGGCCCCCGCGCAGATGACGAAGAGTTACGCGATCTTTTACAAACCAACGCACCCATCGTCCTCCAGGGACATATGCCCGGTGTGCCGGTCGCATCGGTGGACGTCGACAACGTGCGCGCCGCCAGCATGGCCGTGCAGCACCTCATCGATCTCGGTTTCGACGACATCTGCATGATCGTGCATGCTCCCTTGGCTTTCACCGCTGCCTCAGCCCGTTTCCAGGGCTACCAACAAACGCTGGAAGAAAATGGACTTGCCTACATCGAGGACCGGATACAAATCGCAGACTTCACGCCCGTCTCGGGTGAAGAAGCGATGGAACGACTTGTAGAAACCCGACCGAACACGAAAGCCATCTTCATCAGCAGCGATACCGTTGCCATCGGCGCCATTCGGGCCGCAAGACGCAACGGCCTCCGCGTCCCGGAGGACATCGCCGTGATTGGCTTCGACGACATCCCGATGGCGGTGTACAACGAACCGCCTCTTACCACGATCAGGCTGCCGGCTTACGGCATCGGCTGGGGCGCTGCGAATCTCCTGATGCGTATCATCTCTGGTGACGAAGTGCGCCAGAAGAACGTACTTCTGGAGACAGACCTGGTCGTACGCAGCTCTTGCTGAGCCGTATCCGAAACAACCCGATCATCAAAGAAGCAGCAATTTTCGTAGAGGGGATTGCTATCACCATCGAAGATTCTTCTACATACCGAAGTCGAGGAAGGAGGTGTCTGGAGAAAAACTGGTTTCAACTTGGATCTTATATCCGAAAACACGACATTCCTACCTATAGGAGGAGGATGATGAAAGGCAAGCTAGCAAAATGGTTTTCGCTCTGGATGGTAGTAGGGCTGGTGTTGGCCGGATGCGTGACCCAGACGCCTACACAACAAGTGGCGCCGCCACCCGCTGCGACCGCAACCCCAACAGAAGCGATGATGGCAGAACCCACCGCAACCGAGACAACTGCGCCCGAAATGGGCCCGCAAATCGACTGCATGGGCGCTGCCTCGGGCGATACCCTGAGCGTCGTATATCAATGGTCCGGTCAGGAGGAGGAGAAGATCAATACCATCTTCAAACCCTTCGTGGATGCTTGTGGGGTCCAGATCACGGCCGAATCCACCCGTGACGATGCCGTTCTAGACACCAAGGTCAAGAGCGTCCCACCCGATATACTGTTCTGGCCCACGACCGCACCCACTTTACTCTACACGGATCAGCTTAAAGACCTTTCGAGCCTGGGTGCGTCTGGCGATAACTACGCACAGTTCTGGAAGGATCTGGGGACGGTAAACGGCACGTGGTTGGCAGTCCCGGTGAAAGCGGACATCAAGTCCATCATCTGGTACAGCCCGGCGCAGTTCCAGACCTTCGGCTATGACGTGCCGACAACCTTCGACGAATTGAACGGTCTGGTCGAGCAGATGGTTTCCGACGGCAATATTCCCTGGAGCATGGGCTTCGAGAACGGCGCCGCGACGGGCTGGACCGGATCGGACTTCATCCAGGACCTGCTGCTCACACTGCAAGGTCCGCAGTATGTGATGGGGATCATCGATGGATCGGTACCCTACGACGATCCCGGTGTGGTCCAGGCGTATGAAATTTACTACAAGTGGGCTTCGGATCCAAAATACACCGTGGGTGGTGCAACGGGTACGGTGAACACCGCCTTCCTGGATGCCATCTACAAGGTCTTCTCTGATCCGCCGGAAGCCATGATGGTCAAGCAGTCCGGTTTTGCGGGTGACGAGATCAAGAAGGAATATCCCGATCTCATGTACGGGACGGACTACGATTTCTTCGCCTTCCCTGGCGCAAAGGGCATGCAGGGTG
Source organism: Anaerolineales bacterium (assembly GCA_037382465.1). Lineage (NCBI taxonomy): Bacteria > Bacillati > Chloroflexota > Anaerolineae > Anaerolineales > Anaerolineales bacterium. The sequence continues at coordinate 17,091 of JARRPX010000041.1, forward strand.
GGGCCGATTACATGATGGCCTTCAGCGATTCAGCGGCCACCAAAGCCATGGTCGCTTACCTGACGAGTGCGTATGGTGCCGAAGTTTGGGCGCAGACGGGTTTCGACATCTCCCCCAACAGCGCCGCAGTGGGGAAATACACCGACCCGGCGTTGACCAAGAAAGCGGAAGCGCTGGCGAATGCCTCCGGCTTCACGCCGGACCTGGGTGATACCATCCCCGCGCCGTTTGGTGACACCGAATGGCAGGCGATCATCGACGTTGTCCAGGGTGGTGACATTCCAACTGCACTGGCGAAAGTAGCCGCAGCTCAAGCTACCGCCTTGGGTCAATAGTCCGTAGGAATCCGAAATCAGGTGCTGGGGCGGCGAACGCCTCAGCACCTTTCATACCACGCCTGCGTGGAGGAGGTGGATCTGCAATGGCGGTATCGAAAATCATGAAGCAGGGCAGGGTCGTGCCCTGGTTGTATGTCCTGCCCGCGCTCGCAGTCATTCTCATTTTCGTTGTATACCCAACCCTGAACACCACCTACTTGAGTTTCCGCAACCGCAGCGGAGATTTACCCGCGAGTGCGGACTGCATCTCAGGATCGCCTTGTTGGGGAGTGTTCGAGAACTACCGCTATGCCATCACGCATCCGGACATGGTCCAGGCGCTGCGCAACAACGCCCTGTGGTTGCTGCTGATGGTCCCTGCGACCGTAGCCATAGGCCTTTTAATCTCCGTACTTGCAGATCGGGTGCGCTACGAAGCACTGGTCAAATCCATTATCTTCATGCCCATGGCCATCTCCTTCATCGGCGCCGGCGTTATCTGGCGTTTCATGTACTACATCGAAACCGGCGGCAATCCGCAGATCGGGGTGTTCAACGCGATTTTGACCTCCGTGGGTCTCAAGCCCGTGCCCTGGCTGAGCACGGCGGGCATCAACAACTTGGCGCTCATGATGGTGGGCGTGTGGTTGTGGGCCGGCTTCAGCATGAGTATTTTGTCCGCGGCGATTAAGGGGCTGCCCGAAGAGGTGCTGGAAGCCGCCAGGGTGGACGGCGCTTCTGAATGGCAGGTCTTCTGGAAAGTCATGCTGCCCATGATCATGCCGACGGTAACGGTGGTCATCACCACGATGGTCATCATCGTCCTGAAGATCTTCGACATCGTCTTCGTCATGACCGGCGGCAACTTCGGCACCGAAGTGATCGCCAACCGCATGTTCAAGTTGATCGTTACCAACACCGGGCGTTCGATGGCCATCGCCGTGATATTGCTGCTGCTCACCATCCCGATCATGATCATCAACGTACGCAGGTTCCGAGAACAGGAGGCGACGCGATGAGACCTTTTGCGCGTTTGAACCATTTCTTCAACCGCCTGCCTGTCAATCTGGCGATCATCTTTATGTGTGTGTTCTGGATCGTGCCCACCTTTGGTGTATTCGTTACTTCGTTTCGCTCGCGCGAGGCAGTTCGGACGACGGGGTGGTGGACGGTTTTCATCCCCAAAAGCAAAACCTACGTCGAAGGACAGAAGGAGTACGAAACTTACTGCCTTTCCTGTCACGGCGCATCGGGCAACGCAATCCCAAATGCGAATTTATCCGATCCGAACCTGGTGGCCCAATATCCCAGATCGAACCGCCTCCTGATCGCACTGCGGCAGGACATCAATGGAAAGCCGCATTTACAGGATCCGACCTTACCCCAGGATACCAATCAGGCGCTGCAGATACTGGCACCGATCATAAGCTACATGAACACGCTCTCGGGCGGAGGCAAGAGCGACATCAATAAACTCAGCCTGCGCAACTATGCCGACGCGCTCGTGGGGTATAAAGGCACCGGAGATTACCTCACGGACTGTCAACAGGGAGTGCCGAGTACGTTGGCCAAATTCAAATGCAACGCCAGCGATCTTCTCAATCCGGAAGGAATGGGCCGCGCCTTCCTCAACACCGTCGCCGTCGCCGTTCCTGCCTCGATACTTCCCATCCTTTTCGCTGCGTTTGCCGCCTACGCCTTTGCCTGGATGGACTTCCCGGGCCGGCATTGGGTTTTCGCCATCCTGGTCGGTCTGCAGGTGGTACCCCTGCAGATGGCGCTGGTGCCCATCGCCAGGTTGTATTCGAACCTCGGACTGCAGAGCTCCTTCCTGGGGATTTGGCTCTTTCACACCGGATTCGGTCTGCCCTACGCCATCTACCTGATGCGCAACTTCCTGGGAGGCCTGCCGCGCGAGGTGTTCGAATCCGTCTACATCGACGGCGCCAATCACTGGACGGCCTTTTGGAAAATGGCGATACCGCTTTCGGTCCCCGCCATCGCTTCGCTGGGCATCTATCAATTCCTGTGGATCTGGAATGACTTTCTGGTGGCGAAGATTTTCCTCTCCGATAAACCGGTGCTCACGGTTCAAATCACCAATTTAATCGACCCGCGCGGCGGAAACTGGCACCTGCTTACGGGAGCCGCATTCCTATCCTTCATCGTCCCCATGCTGGTCTTCTTCGCCCTGCAGCGTTACTTTGTGCGCGGGCTGCTGGCTGGGTCTGTAAAAGGATAAACGGGAATCCTGCGACGATTTCGGCTGCTGCAGTTTTTGCAATGACTGCAGCAGTTCCTTTTTAACCCGGAAGAAGTTCATCGCCCGCAAAGGATCCTGCCATCGATCCTTCGTCCACGGACTCCGTGGAAGCACCGGCATTAATTCTCAACCGCATCCGTATAGATCGTGATGTCGTAGACAGTCTGGCTCTCGCCGGTGAAATAACCAATTGCAAATGTCCATGTGTGCCAGAGCTTCAAGCCAAATTCCTGAGGGCGAGCCCCATTTGACAGCTTCTGAGGCATGCGGTAGACTTACTTTTAAGATATTTGGATCGGCCGCAATACCGCTCCCCTGTCTGGAGCGGTTTTTTGTTAATCGCATTCCGATCGATGATAAAGGATGTATCAAACAACTTATGACTTTTCAAGAATACAATTTCACACCAGCGTTACAACGCGCCTTACGCAAAGAAGGGTTCGAGCAGCCCACACCCGTACAGCAGCAAGCCTTCCCCGCCGCCTTACAGCGGAGGGACATTCTCGGCACAGCCCAGACCGGCACCGGAAAGACAGTCGCCTTTCTGCTTCCCGCTCTTCATCTACTGCTCACGACTCAATCATCGAAGAGACCTCGCATGGTGGTTCTGGCGCCTACTCGGGAACTTGCGTCACAAATCGCCGACGAGGCCCGGCGTTTCGCACGTTTCACACCACTTCGCATCGCCACAATCGTTGGCGGCGCTTCGATCAAAGCACAGACCCAGTATTTACGGCGTGGAGTCGACCTGGTCGTGGCCACACCCGGGCGTCTGAAGGACCACATGCAGCGCGGCAACATACGCTTTACTGCGCTCGAGATTCTGGTCCTCGACGAAGCCGACCGCATGCTCGACATGGGCTTCCTGCCCGACATTGAATCCATCGTTCGAAGCATGCCGGACGAGCGGCAGACCATGCTCTTCTCGGCAACCATGCCGGCAGCGATCCAATCGCTGAGCTACCGTTTCCTAAAAAACCCGCTCCGCATCGAGATCGACACTGCACAACCTCCGCAAGCCATCCAACAGTGTCTTTACCCCGTACCCAAACATTTGAAAATCGGTCTGCTGCTCGAATTGCTGGACGACCCCGAAGTGAAAAGCACACTGATTTTCACCCGCACCAAGCAAGAAGCTGATATCCTCACCCGCAAGCTGCGAGAAGCCGGTTCGTCAGTCGTCGCTATGCACGGTGATTTTCAGCAGCGAAAACGCGCGCAAGCACTGCAGCGCTTCCGGACGCGGAAAGCCCGCATTCTGGTGGCAACGAACATCGCCGCCCGAGGGTTGGACATCGAGGACATCTCCCACGTCATCAACTATGACGTCCCGGATGAAGCCGAGAATTACGTCCACCGTATCGGACGTACCGCGCGCCTTCAAACGGACGGCGTGGCCTGGACTCTGGTCACACCCGAGGACGAACCGCTGGTCGCCGGCATCGAATATCTGCTCGATAAGAAATTGGAGCGAAGATCCGTCCCCGGTTTCGATTACGATGTGCCTGCTCCGGATTGGGCCAAGCTCTCGACGAAAACGCTCCTGGCCAACGCTCGCCGCAAACAAAGCTCGTACGAGCACTGGAAGGCACTCGCTCGCTGAATGAGGCCAATGATAGATACACTTATGTAAGTAGTAGGGGAAAATCTACC
>JARRPX010000041.1:21444-25671 GCA_037382465.1 Anaerolineales bacterium
GGTTTTCGAATTTACGCCACAAGAAGTTCGACCAATCCAATGGGAAGAACGTAACGGAATGAACTCCAACTCTATTTTGATATCCTATAAGCCAAATTGGGTACCAAGGAGTTTCACATGCGCAATATCGTTTCCCGTCTGCTTGGCGTCGGTGTGGTTATCGGTATCGGCTTCTTGATCAACATGCTGCGCGACACCACAAGCTGCAGCGGTCCCAAGGCCGTAACCTGGGATGATGCAACTGGGGCGAGAATCGAAGAGTCGATCCAGGATTACAACTCATTCAATGATTACGCAGAAATCTCCGGAAATACGGATTACGTAATGCGAGCGGAACAACGCTATCAAGGCCAATCCGGACAGGCTACGATCACATGTCTTGAAGATATTAACGAACTGATCGAGGAATTCTTCCGCCTCGAATGGAAAATGTACGAAGCAGCGAGTAATGGCAATTATGATCTCGCATATCAGTACGATAAGGAATCCGCCGAGTTGTCCGATGATATTCAGCTCGAATTCGACCGACTCGCTGAAAAATATGAAGATTGGCAAACAGATTAAGCTTGGAAAGCGGTGGATCGACCTTTACGGCTAATACCTGAGCCGAGGCAAGCAAGCTGATTCTGCATGGTGGTGAAGCAAACAAATGGCGCTCAATCTAGACGATCGATTGGGCGCCCGGGATTCCCCAACCCCATTTTCTGACGTCTACAACCGTCGAGGACGACACCCTTTAGGTTCAAGACGCAGCAGGCTCAAGCCGATCAGCACTGTAATCGAGAAAACCAACTTCAAGCCGGAAAAGACGGCGGCGATGAAGGTGCCCAAGATCCGGTCATCGGCGAGGATAATTCACATTTCTAACTCCAAACTATCATCATTCGATCCGGCAAGCCCACGCGCTCGTCAGCTTGGTTTATAATTCCCTGGCAATGCGCTTACGGATCCAGGCTTAATCGCAAGTATCCCGTTCGACGTAAAACTGAACCACGAAAGAGGTCTGAGTTGAAATTATTTGTTCCCGGACGTATTTGTCTTTTCGGAGAGCACTCCGATTGGGCCGGCGGATACCGCCGTTTCGACGTAGATATCGAGAAGGGCTATACCCTGCTCACCGGCACCGACCAGGGCATCTACGCTGAAGTCGAACCGCATCCATCCGCTTTGGTTCTCTACTCCACCACGCCAAGCGGTGAGAAGAACGGCCCCTATGAGATTCCGATGGATCCCAAAGCGCTTCTCGAAGAAGCTCAAAAAGGAGGCTATTGGAGCTACATCGCAGGGGTGGCCTATCAGATTCTGATTAACTACCAGGTCCGTGGCCTGATCATCGATAACTACAAGACCGACCTGCCGATCAAGAAAGGCCTGTCATCCAGCGCAGCAATATGCGTCTTGACCGCGCGCGCCTTCAATCGCATCTATGACCTCAAAATGACGATACGCGGTGAGATGGAGCATGCTTATCAGGGCGAGATCACCACGCCCTCCCGCTGTGGGCGCATGGACCAGGGCTGCGCCTACGGGAATCGTCCCATCTTGATGACGTTCGACGGCGACCACCTCGATGTTACCGAACTCCAGGTTCCGGCAAACATGTACTTGGTGATCGTGGATCTGAATGCCGAAAAAGACACCACAGAGATATTGGCTCGACTGAGTCGCGGTTTTCCCTATCCCGAGTCCGAAATCGAACGCGGCGTTCAAGAACTCCTGGGATCGATCAACAAGAGAATCGTGCATGAAGCCGTCGAAGCGCTCACTTCCTCGAACGCCGAACGGCTGGGCGAGTTAATGCATGAAGCGCAAACGGAGTTCGATCGTCTGGCGACGCCTGCCTGCCCGGAGGAGTTAACCGCGCCGGTCTTGCATCGCGCATTGAATCTCGAATCACTCCATCCCTATGTTTTTGGAGGAAAAGGCGTTGGCTCGCAAGGAGACGGCACCGCGCAGTTCATCGTTCGCAGCGAAGCGGACCAAAAAGATGCGATCGAGACCATCGAACGCGAATTGGGATTGTCCTGTCTGCCGCTGACGATACATACCGGAGCGAAGGTGCGTAAAGCGGTGATTCCTGCAGCGGGATTTGGAACACGCCTCTTTCCAGCGACCAAAGCGGCCAAGAAAGAGCTGTTTCCCGTGATCGACCGGGACGGCATCGCGAAACCCGCCATCCTGCTGATCGTTGAAGAAGCGCTCAAAGCCGGCATCGAAGAGGTGATCATCATTGTTCAAGAGCACGATCTCGATGCCTTCAACGCATTGTTCAACGAACAAATCACGATCGAGAACTACAACAAACTGCCGCGTCGTTTTCAGGAATATGCCCAGCAAATATTGGAAATCGGCCGCAGGGTGTCCTTCGTTACCCAGAAGACCCAGGAGGGTTTCGGACACGCCGTGTACTGCGCCATGGATACGGTTGGGGATGAACCCTTCCTGCTGATGCTAGGAGATCACCTCTACCGCTCGAAAGGTGAATCCTCTTGCGCCCAGCAATTAATCGAAGCCTACCAAAAGCATGCCCTCAGCGTCATCGGTTTACGACGCACACCCGAAGTGGAGATTGCCAACTTCGGAACGGTGACCGGTGTCTGGATGGAAGAGGGACGGGATTTAAACATCACCGAATTCGCCGAAAAACCCTCGCTCGATTACGCCCGCAGCAACTTGCGCGTCAGAGGGCTTCCTGATGATGAGTACCTGACCGCCTTTGGATTGTACGTGATCAAGCCACAAATCTTCGACTATCTCGAAGAACACATCACCAATAATGTGCGCGAACGAGGGGAGTTCCAGCTCACTTCCGCGCTGGACCGCTTACGGCAGGAAGACGGGTTCATGGGCATCTTGATGGACGGTCAGCGCTACGATATCGGGCTTCCGGAACACTACCTGGAAACACTGATGTCTTTTCGAGGCGAAGAATAAATCATATCCGGCTGACGCGTAGTTTTCCATCCGCAAGCCGAGGATTTGTAAAGCAGCGGTCCGTCTCCGCACATGGTCACCGCATGTCAAACCCAGCCAGGAGCGCAAGCAGGCGCTGCCGTGAATTCGTTAGTGACGCAAAAGGTTTTCCGTTCGTCCCGCACGAATTATCCAGCGAGAACGGGATTCCCGCCGTTTCGAACTACAGCGCTTCTTGATTGCGTCCATTTGGTTCGAGACGCAGCAGGCTCAAGTTGATCACCGCCGCAATGAAAAACACCAACGCCGAGGCACGGAACATCGTCGTGTACCCGTAATTGTCGATGCACCAGGCAGCCAGGAAAGGCGCCAGCAGTGTAGCGGGAGCGATGAGAGAATTCGCCATCCCGATGTAGGTCGCCTGATTGGCGTGCGTCCCGAACTCGAGGCTGAGCACCATCGATGTGGTCCAATTCGCCACTGCCCCCATGCCAGCCAGACCGAAGACGACGAACCACAGCGGGATGGCGGTGACCCAGCCGGCCAGGCCTGCACTCAACATGGCCATCGTCGATCCAAGCAGCAGGATGAAACGGTGATTCGTGCGATCGCCGAGCGCGCCGAGCGTCGGATTGGCGATTACTTGCGAAAAGAAGATGACCCCCGTCAACCAACCCACCAGCGCTTCGCTGACTCCCAATTCTCCGACGGCATACACGGCATAGAAGGAAAAGGCGGCGCCGCCCAACTGCAGGATCATGCGAATCAGCAGAAAACGACGGAATATCCGATCGCTGCTGAGAATGTCGCCGACTTCCTGCCATAATTTCGTGGCGATCCCGGAAGGATAAGCCGGAGTGTGATCCTGCTCCCGTGTCAACCCCAAGAAGATAAAGGAGAGCGCCAAACCCGCGCTGGCGAGCAGGAAGCAATCGGCGAATATTGCAGTGATGCCCATGAGCAGATTGGCAGCTGAACCCTGAACGCCGAAGAAACGACCGTGCCAGGTCGGAGGGATGATTTTTCCGATCATCGACTGCCACACCGTGGCAGTGAAGCCGCCTCCCAACCCCTGCCATATCAACAAGACGTAGATCAGCATCAACGCAAATGTGGGTTCCAACTTGGGCAGCAGATAGGCCACCACCGCCAATCCGAGAAAAGGCACGCGTTCGAATACGGTCATCGTCATCACCATCGGCTTGAAGCGTGTGAGACGATGACCGTATTCGAACGCGTGCCTTTTCTCGGATTGGCGGTGGTGGCCTATCTGCTGCCCAAGTTGGAACCCACATTTGCGTTGATGCTGATCTA
>JARRPX010000042.1 GCA_037382465.1 Anaerolineales bacterium
GCGGGGCATGTCTGCCTGGACATCCTTCCCGATCTCTCTGCCATTCCGCAGGGCGAATGGGATTCGCTGTTCCGGCCAGGCAGCCTGCTGAGCGTGGGCCCGGTGCATTTCGCGCCCGGCGGCGTGGTCTCGAACACGGGCTTGACGCTGCACAAGCTGGGCAGCGCCACCCGTCTGGTGGGCAAGATCGGCGACGATCCGTTCGGCCGGGAGATTCGTCAAATCATGGAATCTTATGGGACCGGCCTGGCAGACGATATGCTGGTGGACGAAGCGGTCAGCACCTCGTACACGATCATCATCAACCCGCCGGGAATCGACCGCACCTTCCTGCATTGCCCGGGCGCCACCGACTCTTTCAGCGCCGAGGACCTGGGCGACGACCTGCTCGAGCAGGGGCGTCTGCTGCACTTCGGTTATCCGCCCGTGATGGAACGAATGTACGTCGAGCGTGGCGCCCAATTGGTACAGATTCTCCGCCGGGCCAAAACGCTCGGCCTTACCACCTCGCTCGACATGACGCTTCCCGATCCTTCATCGTCGGGCGGACAGGTCGACTGGGCCGCCATTTTGAAGGCGGCTGGGCCATACACGGATATTTTCGTGCCCAGCATCGAAGAGACGCTGTACATGCTGCGCCGCAGGACGTACGACGAACTGACCCGGGTGGATGGCATCTCGGCCCGGATCAGCGCACCGCTGCTCACGGAATTGAGCGGCCAACTGCTCGACTTGGGCGTAAAGGTCGTCGGCTTCAAACTGGGAGATCGGGGACTGTATTTGCGCACCGGCGGCCGTGCGGAGATGGAATCCATGGGCGCAGCCGGCCCGCACGATCCCGACGCCTGGGCCGGTAAGGAATTGTGGATCCCGTGCTTCCAGGTGGACGTCGTCGGCACGACCGGAGCCGGCGACGCGACCATCGCCGGGCTGCTCAGCGGCCTGCTGCGCGGCCTGTCCGCCGAGGAAGCGCTCGTGGCGGCGGTGGCCGTGGGCGCGTGCAACGTGGAGGCCGCGGATGCGTTGAGCGGCATTCTCGCCTGGGATGAAACCATGCAGCGCGTTGCCGCCGGTTGGTCTCGGCGCAGCCTCTCCATCGACGCACCGGGCTGGCGCTTCGATTCTCAATCACAAATCTGGATCGGCCCGGCAGTCGTATGAGCGGCAGTGCGGCGCCGCCGGGTTGAACGCCGTTCGTATGCTGCGTGCGGCTGATGCGGAAGCGAGCAGGGCGTTCGTACACACTGTCATCACCCTGTCGGTTCTATTCTGGTGTACGATATATGATCATCGGGAAAGATTTTCCGTTTTCCGGAGCAACCCGTTCCACCGGCCATCGATTCGATCGAGAACACAAGGAGGCACTCGATGAAAGCAGCACGACTTCACGGGATTCGTGACATACGGCTTGATGAATTGCCCGACCCAGAGCCGGCGCCGGGTGAGGCCTTGGTTCGCGTTCGGGCAGTTGGCGTGTGCGGATCCGACGTCCACTTCTACAAGGACGGCAAAATCGGGGACGCCGAAGTACAGTTTCCCTTCATCCTGGGCCACGAGTTTGCCGGTGAGATCGCCGCGCTGGGATCCGGGGTGGAAGGACCGCCGGTCGGCACGCGCGTGGCGGTCGACCCCGCCGTCCCTTGCGGACGCTGTGAGGTCTGTCTGGATGGGAATCCCAACTGCTGTCCCAACACGCGCTTTCCGGCTTCACCCCCTGTGCAGGGGGCGCTGAGCGAGTTCTACGTCCACCCCGCGCATCTCTGTGTCCCGCTGCCGGACGGTCTGGATTTCGTCGACGGCGCGATGCTCGAGCCGCTGGGGATCGGGATTCACGTGATGACGCTGTCCAAGCTCAAGCCGGGCGACTCTGTGGCCATCTTGGGGGCCGGGCCGATCGGGCAGGTCATCCTTCAATTGGTACTGGCTTCCGGCGTGCGCGCCGCCTACGTCAGCGAGCCGGTTCCCGAGCGGCGTGATCTGGCCAAGGCGATGGGCGCGACGGCCGTATGCGACCCGCAAACGGACAGCCCCGCCGCCTGGCTTCTGGAGCAGACTCGGGGAAGAGGCGTGGACGTTGCGATCGAAGCGGCCTGGGGCGGAGAGGCCGTGAACCACGCAGTGGAAATGGCCCGACCGGGCGGCAAAGTGGTGATCGTGGGTATTCCGTTCGAAGACGCGACCACGTTTCGGAACAGTCCGGCGCGGTCCAAGGGGCTCTCGATCCTCATGTCCCGGCGCATGAAGTCCGTCCACGAACGCGGTATCGCGCTGGTGGAGCGAGGCGTGGTGGATTTGCCCGCGCTGGTCACCCATCGCTTTCCGCTGGAGCGGGCGGGGGAAGCGTTCGAGCTGATGGCCTCCCTGCAAGATGGGGTCTGCAAACCGATGATCGAAATGTGAGCCGGGAAGCGGCAGCCGGCGTCTGCGGATCGATGAACGGGCGCAGACATACTCCAGCCTATCCCGGCAGGATAATCGTGGGGATGGATTTTTCGACGTCCATCCCTTTGCCATCATCCTTTTCCAAAATTTTTTCTCCGAACAAGTAATTCCTCACCGTACCGTTCGCGGGTTTTCGTCCCGAAAACACACTGCCACTTGACATTATTTTCATTGTTAATCTATAATGAAAGCGCTTTCATGAAAACACTTCTATACGAGAGAGCGTATGTCATCTGAGCAGGATCCCACGATTTACTCCGTTGCGAGGGAAGCCCAGGTTAGCATTTCAACTGTCTCGAGAGTGTTGAACTCACCCAATCTGGTCAAACAAGAAACTCGAGATAAGGTCCTGGCGGCCATCGACCGGCTTCAATTTGTGCCCAAGGCCGCTGCGCAAGCTCAGGCAAAGAAGCAGCTCGGGAGAATCGGTGTGCTGACGCCCTTCTTTACCCATCCTTCCTTTGTACAGCGGATGCGCGGCGTTTCCTCTGTCCTGGCGGCGAACTCGTACGAACTGGTCATCTATCCGGTCGAATCGATGGGTCAGGTCCTGCATTATCTCGAGACGCTGCCGGTCACGCGCAGGCTGGATGGCGTGATTACAATGGCGCTGTCTGTGGACGACAGCATCGCAAACCGATTCCTCTCCAATCACTTTCCGATCGTTTCGATTGAATTCGCCCATCCATCGTTTTGCAACGTTCTCGTGGATAATTTCGAGGGAGGGCGGTTAGCGGCCGAATACTTGTTGAAGAAAGGGCATACCGACTGTGGCTTTATTGGCGACGGGGGTTTGCCGGATTATGCCATTCGACCCAGTGAAGACCGCTACCGAGGATTCCGACAATTTCTATTGAAAAACGGGGGAAAACTCGCGGATGTCCACGTGATATTCCCTTCACCGGGAGATGTCCCCGCTCAAATTCAGAAGTTACTCAACCACCACCATAGACCCACCGCGATTTTTACAGCCAGCGATGAGTTGGCGATGCAGGTGCTCTCTGTAGCCAGGAAAAACGGCATACGGATTCCGAACGACCTGGCTTTGATCGGTTTCGATGATCTGGATTTTGCCAGCCACATTGGTTTGACCACCATCAGCCAGCAATTGGACGAATCCGGGCGAATTGCGGCTGAGTTGTTGCTAAAACGCATCCATGACGTCAACAAACCCAAACAGAACGTGACCCTGCAGTTTTCGATTGTGGAAAGAGACACTGTCTAGCGCGTATCGGAATGCTTTCTGATAACAAGAGAAAGACATCGTAAGGCCAATGCTGGTATACGATGTCTTCCTGATGCAAAGAAACCCACTCACCAAGCAGGTCTTTTGCCTTTGTAAGTATATCGAACACGGCTCAAACTGACAATAAAGGCCGAGAAGACCCCGACCACTTTGTATCAGGATCAATTCGCCAAACCAAAAGGGAAAGGCCTTGGGAGAGGAGGTTTTGATATTGAGATACAAAGTGATCCCGATTTAAGTGCCGAGAACACGAAAATTCACGTTTAACCCACTCGAGATTAGACATGAAGGAGAAGAGAAGATGTCTAAACGTAAACTGGCAATGCTGACCAATATCTTACTGCTCTTGGTACTGGTATTGGCAGCCTGCGGTGGTGCCAAACCCGCAACAGAAAAACCTGCCGCGGAGGAACCTGCGGCAGAGGAGCCCGCAGCAGAAAGTCCCGCTGAAAAAGCTGTGATCAACTTATGGCACACCATCCCGCCGGAAACCGAGGAGTTCCTCGTCAACGATCTGATGCCCAAGTATTACGAGCAAAATCCGTCCTGCGAGATCGTCTTCAACAATCTCGGCATCGAAGACCCGGCCCTGATTCGCACCGGCCTGGCCCTTCCCATCGACGACCCGACTCGCCCTCACCTCTGGTGGATGGCAAGCTCCGAGACCGGTGCTTACGTGGAGGCCGATGTGTTGGCCGATGTTGATGGGTGGTTGAATGCGAACCCGGATATCAAATCGAACATCATCCCGGCCCTTCTGGAGCTTTCGTCCTACGAGGGCAAGGTGCGCAGCCTGCCCTGGATGACCAACAACACGGCCATGTGGATCAACACCGATGCTTTCGCCGCGGCTGGTGTAGCCATCCCCTCCCAAAATCCTGAAGAAACCTGGACTTGGGAGGAATTTTCCGACGCCATTCAAAAAGTAACCGATGCCAACGATGGCATGGCGGGCTTCCTTGTCACCGTAAACCAGGCCGGGTGGGATTTCTGGACCTTCCACGCCTGGTATGCCGCGGCCGGCGGTGATCTGAGCGCCGGCATTCCCGACGTGGCCAGCGACGCCGCCATCCGTACTGTACAGCTCCAGAAAGACCTGCTGGCCAACGGTTACGCAATCACGGGAACCGAAGGCTGGGATGCTGCTGCCTGGTATGCCGGCGAAGTGGCCATCGTCGCAAATGGTCCCTGGAACTTCCCAACACTCTCCACCTTTACGGACTTCAACTTCACCGTGGTGCCGTATCCCCGCGACGTGATACCGGCCACCAACCTCGGCGGCAACCAGTTGTTCATTGGCAAGACCCCGACCGCGGACCAAGAAGCATGCGCCTTCGCCTTTGGCGAATACATGCTCACCGACGAGTTCCAGATCGCCTTCCAGAAGCAATCGGGCAACCTCCCGGTAACCACCTCCGCAGCCAACAGCGAGGAATATCAGGCGCATCTGGCTGACTATCCCTTCCTGGCAGGCTTTGTAAACCAGACGCCGTTCGGCGTCGCGCGTTACCCCATCCCGGAATACACCGATATTTCCAACGCCTTTTCTCTGGCCTGGGATGATGTCATGCTCAATGATGCGGATATCGTTGAACGCTTCAACGCACTGAAAACCGAAATCGACGGCATCCTGCCGTAAGCTGCAGCCTCAAAGAGGCGGGACGTCGAAGGCGGCCCGCCTCTTTTCCAAGGACGTTGATGATTATGTTGCGAAAATTTCGAACCACGCTCGTAGGCTATTCTTTCATCTTTCCAGCTATCGTCCTGGTTGCCATTTTTCTGCTTTATCCCATTGGCTTTGTCATCTACATCAGTTTCCACAAATGGGGAATTTTGGGAACTCCCGAATTTGTCGGGCTGAAAAATTACGTTACCATTTTTCACGACCCCCGCTTCTGGCGGGCCGTTCTCAATACGGGATATTACATGGTGTTGGCCGTACCCGCCCAGATCGGGTTGGGCTTGCTGCTGGCTATGTTGGTCAACCGGAAAGGGATCGCAGGTCGCAGCTTGTTCCGCACCGTCTACTTCATTCCGTTGTCCATCTCTTTTGTGGCCGCCGGCATCATCTTTCAATGGATACTGACGGCAACGCCAATAGAAGGCTTTGCATCTCACCTGTTCGGGCAAATTGGCATACCTTTCCCTAAGTGGGAGACATCTGATTCCAATTGGGCAATGGTGGCGATTGCCTTGATGAACACCTGGAAATCGGCCGGATACGCAATGGTCATTTACCTGGCTGGATTGCAGGGCATAAACAGGGATTATTATGAGGCGGCCGCGATTGATGGTGCCCGGTCGGAATGGCATTTGTTTCGTTACATCACCTGGCCGCTCCTTGCACCAACCACGTTCCTCCTGGTCATCTCGACGGTCATTTTTACCGTGCGCGGGTTTGAACCAATCTTTGTGATGACCCAGGGCGGTCCGGCGGGCGCCACAACAACCCTGGTTTACTATCTTTACGAGAGATTCCCCAACACGATGGGCGTATCGTCGGCAGCAGCCACTTTTCTGCTGGTCGCGATTCTTTTACTGACGCTGGCACAATTTCTAGCCAGCCGCCGCGCGGAAAGTTACTACTAGGAGGAGGAAGGATTGTGGTTAGAAAACGAAGTTATGGGACCATGTTTCTACTGATCGTTCTGGCCGTTCTCTTTCTCTTTCCTCTTGTGTATATGCTGGGCGGTTCCCTGAAAACCAACCGGGAGGCAGATACCAGACCCGAAACCATTCTTCCGGAAGAACCGCAGTGGCGAAATTATATCGATATCTTCGACGCACCGAATTTCAATATCTTGCTGCAGACGCGCAATTCTTTGATCGTTACTTTTTCGGTGACAGCCGGACAGATCATTGTCGCTGCGTTAGCGGGTTATGCCTTTGCACGGATCAGGTTCATCTGGCGCGATGCCATTTTTGTTATTTTTCTGGCGACGCTCATTCTTCCCTTTGAATTGATCTTTGTACCGCTGTATTTGATGCTGGCCAAGTGGGGGTGGATCAATACCTTTCTGGCTCTGATCGTCCCCGTTATCGCCAATCCATTTGCGATTTTCATGTTCCGCCAGTTTTTCATCACGGTGCCCATAGAGCTGGAAGAAGCGATGCGCATGGATGGCGCGGGTTATCTGCGTACATTTCTGTCCTTGATGCTGCCGCTTTCCGGACCACCCTTTTTGACGATTTTCATCCTTACCTGGCTGGCGGAATGGAGCGCGCTGTTGAGGCCGATGATCTTTGCCAGAACACCCGACATGTGGACGCTGCAGGTTGGCTTGAATTTCCTGAATCGGGGGGCGCAGGTGACGACACCGACGACTGCTTACTTGATGGCCGGTATTGCGCTGGCTTCCATACCCCCAGTTGTCATATTCCTTGTCATGCAGCGGCGTTTTGTGGAAGGCATCGCCCAAACCGGCATTCATGGATAGCAATGCACGATGTTTGTCATCCACACCTTCATCATTCGCCGCCGGTCAATTGGATGAACAACCGAACAAACCGGTTGGCTTTCGCTGCGACGTATTGCTCTTCCCTCCGGGAAATTGCGGGTTGGAAGCCGCTGATTGTCATTTAGGATCATACGATTAACGCTAAGATCAAGATGAAAAACAAAGTTCAGCTGATTACATATCCGGATTCTCTTGGCGGAAATTTATCAATTCTTGGACGACTCTTGCGAGAGCATTTCATGGAAGTATTTCCTGGAGGCGTCCACATCCTGCCGCCGTTTCCTTCCACCGGGGATCGCGGCTTTGCGCCGACGACCTACCGGAAAATCAATCCGGATTTCGGCGTCTGGGCGGATATTCATGCGATCGGAGCGGAATTCGACCTGATGGTTGACATTATGGTCAATCATATCTCCGCATATTCGCGCTATTTCCAGGACTTTGTCAAAAAAGGTCGCAAATCGCCCTACGCGGATATGTTCATCACGCTGGATAAAGTATGGCCAGACGGAAACCCTCCAGCCGAGGACGTGAAAAAGATCTTCTTGCGGAAACCAGAGCACCCTTTCCTTGATGTAAGGATCCAGGACACGGGTGAAATAGAGCGCATCTGGGCTTCTTTTGGTCCGCAGGCCGACTACTCCGAGCAGATTGACCTGGATATCACTTCGCCGGTCACCAGGCAGTTTTTCACCGATCTGCTGCGCTTTTTGAGTGAACAAAACATTAAGTTCATCCGCCTGGATGCGATTGGCTATGTGATCAAGAAACCGGGAACTTCATGTTTCATGGTGGAGCCGGAGATTTATGCGTTCATCGACTGGTTGATTGAAGTGGCTTCTGATCTGGACCTGCAACTTCTCCCCGAGGTGCACGCACATCACACCACGCAGTCCAAATTGGCCTCCCACGGTTATTGGGTGTATGATTTTATTCTTCCCTTGTTGGTCTTGTATACCCTGGAAGCCAAGGATCCATCGAAATTACTGGATCATCTCGAGAATTGCCCGCGCAAGCAGATCACCATGCTGGATTGCCATGACGGGATACCCGTCCAGCCGGATCTGGATGACATACTTGAGGTGGAAGAGGCGAAATGGATCGTGGACCTGTGCCTGGAGAGGGGCGCGAACCTGAATCGCATTCTGTCGGAATCTACACAGAAAGACGGATTCGATGCCCACCAGATCAACATCACCTATTACGATGCTCTCGGAAAGAATGAGGATGCCTATCTGACGGCCCGGGCGATTCAGTTTTTCACTCCGGGCGTGCCGCAGGTTTACTACGTCGGGCTGCTTGCTGGGGAGAATGATTATCTTGGCGTGGAAACCACTGGGGAGGGCCGTGCGATCAACCGGCAGAATTTCTCTAAGGCGAACATCGATGAAGCCCTTCAAAAGAGAGCCGTCCGGCGATTGATCAAGCTCATCCGTTTCAGGAATCAGCATGAAGCCTTCAACGGAGAGTTTTCGATAGCAGGAAGAAACGCATCGGGTTTCAAACTCAGGTGGGAAAATAAGGAGCAGTACTGTGAGCTGACCAGCGATCTTCAAGACTGCCGGTCAGAGATCGAATATTCAAATGAAGATGGACAACTTCGGCGGTTTACGATCTAGCGGCGGTTGAAATTTTCTGGTGAGGGAATAACTCGATCCTGAACGAAGCGAGTGTTTGGAAATACTTGATCACAGTGAAATGCCGGCGACCCGGATGATGAAGAATGGCGAACTCAGCCTGTATGGATTACCAGCTGCCCGTCAGGTGCAACGTCCACGGGAATGGGATCGCTGAGTTCCCCGATGAAAGAACCGTCGGCAGCATAATTTCGGAATGCGATCAATACCCAATTCCCGCGCTGCGTCTGTATAACCTTCGATGAGTACAGACTTCCGTATCGATCGCCGAGGAAGAATCGCTCGCTTAGATACTTATACGGCCCCAATGAATCGGCCCCGATCATGTAATGGGATCCGGAAAGTGGGTCAGGGTCCATTTCCTTAAGGTAACTCTGAGCGTACATGTCGGACGATGCGCTGAAGATCAAGTAATAGCGATTCTGGATTTCAACGATCTGAGGGACCTCCATATGCCCGAACTTTCCGGGTTGAGTGATCGGGGGTAACACTTCCCAACGGTGCAGGTCGTCAGACACCGCGTGTCCGATCACGCCGCGTTCATCGGCGGGGCCATAATTCACGCGCGCGGTGATCAAAGCATGGAACTTTCCCGTATCGGGGTGCCGGAAGATCCACGGATCGCGCCAGGCTTGATCGTGCCAATTGGATTGGCCCAGAAGCTCATACCAGGTTGGGTCGGCCTCGACGACCGGATTGCCGGGGTTTTTGGTCCAGGAGACGAGATCCCGCGATGTGGCGAATCCAATCCGCTGTACCAGGCCCTTCTCTTGCTTGCGGGTGCCGGTGAAAAACAGATACCAGATACCGTCATGCCGGATTGTGCTTCCCGTCCAGGTGGTGTAGTTGTCGAAAGCATTTGGGTCACGGCTGGGTGAAATTGCATCGGGCAGCACGGACCAACTCATAAGATCCCTCGAGACGGCGTGGCCGATGGAAACATGCCAATGACGCAGTTTTTCGTCCCCCAAGGATTTGGGCGCTTGAAGGTAGAACACGTGATATTCAAGCCCATCTTGGGCAAACCAAAAATCCCATATCCATTTGTCGGGTAGCGATAGTGGCACAAGAGTCTCCTGAATGCCTAATGATAACATCCGGCAAGTGCTTGCTGAATATATCATCCATTTGGATCACTCACTTCTTACGTTCACGGATATGGGACAGGAAGCCGTAGGGCATATGGTGGAAGTGGGCGGGCTGTAAAGCGGCGGTTTCGGGTGCACCGCCCGAGAATTTTCTCGATCCAGCAGCAGACTGGATTGTGGTATTTTCTTTATGAAGAGGGGAGTTGCAGGTGATGTTTATACCCGGAGCCGCTTTACGTTTGGCGAAGAAGTATGCGCAGCCCCGGTTGGCTGGCACGACGGGAGACGACGAGATCGTTGCGGATATCGGCCGGTTCCTGGACCGGTGTGGCTATCACGTGGAATGTCCGAATTTTACGTTCACGTCGGCCCCGGGAATTTTTATCAAGTTGGAGCTTCTGCTTGGTGCCGCCGTAATCATTTCCGCACTTTGGATTCGTCAGCGTTCGGTCCTTCTATCCACAGTCTCCGCCATCCTGCTTCTGATCCTGCTCGCTGCCGTTCCCAGGGCGAATCGTGCAATCCTGGAGAGCTCCCTCCAGAAAGACGGCCAATCGGTCCTTTCGAGGATATGTGCCAGGTTGGGCAAGACCTACAAAACGAAAAACGTCGTCGCTGCTTCATCCGCTGCTGGCGGCAACGATTCACGAATCGAACTGATTCTCATGGCACACCATGACTCGAAGAGCCAGGCATTCCCGCTGATCGTACGTATGCTTCTGTTCGGGATCGTTTTTCTCGCAGGATTTCTTTTCACAATGCTTACTTTGTTGAGCATCTTTTTCGACCTTGAATTGGCAGTGCTGAGCGTCGCTGTTCTGGCCGTCGTCGCCAGCATCCCGCTCCTGCTGATCGGCGTCGGGAACGACTCTCCCGGCGCAATCGATAATGCATCGGGAATGGCGATCGTGCTGCATCTCGCGGAAATACTGAAAAGGCACGAAGAAATACTGGAGAAGATGAAAATTACAATTCTGATCACAGGAGCCGAGGAATTGTGGACCATGGGGTCGGAGGCGTACGTCCGGGAAAATCTCGAAAGGCTCGAACTTCAAGCCGCAACCGCAGGTCTGTACGTCATTAATTTTGAGGGGATTGGCGTCGATGGGACCATGTTTTTGATTGACGGGAAAACGTGCTCCGGGGGCGAAGGGAACATGCCCGTCGCAGAAGCGATCCGGCAGGCCGGCGAATCCCTGGGCTATCGGCTGCGTAGTCTACCGCTCGTTGGCGCTTTGCTCGATCACCAGGCATTTTCTGAGCGGGATTTTTGCGCCGCGACCATTCTTGGCTTTGGACGGGATAGCTGGTTCGTCCATACACGAGAAGACGCTCCTGAAAGATTGAGCGTTGAAGGATTCGATAAAGCCGGAAGAATTGCCCTGGGAGTGATCCGGGTGATAAGCGGGGCGCTCGCGGGGAGTGAAACCTCGTCCGGAAAGTCCGGATAGTGAAAGGGACATGCTGCCGGACGGGTGAGTTGTGCACCGCTGTTCCGTCTGCAGATCGTTTAACCACAGAAGGCGTTGCGAGCATCCTCCGGCTCGAAGGCGTGTTTACTTAAGCAAAGAGAAGCAGCCACGATTTACCTCACTGCCGAAATAACTTCAAAGCAGACGAATTCCCAACGTCACAGAACGAATACCGGCATGCCGGGAGGATCACAAATGAGTCAGACAGCGTTCAAGGTATATCCATATCGATGGGTCGTTCTGGTCGCTTTCATGCTGATTGTGGCGATCAATCAAGTGCTCTGGATCACCTTCGCCGCGATCACCAGCGAAGCGGCGGCATTTTTCTCCGTGTCGCACTTGAGTATCGGCCTGTTATCCATGAGCTTTATGATCGTATACATCCTCGTATCGATTCCCGCCTCGTGGATCATCGACACCTACGGCATGCACGTTGGCGTTGGAATCGGGGCCGCATTCACGGGCATCTTCGGTTTAATGCGCGGCCTGGTCGGAGACGATTACACGCTGGCGCTGGTGGCGCAGATCGGCATTGCGGTGGGGCAGCCTTTTATCCTCAATGCGATCACCACCGTGGCTGCGCGCTGGTTTCCTGCCGGCGATAGGGCGACCGCCTCGGGCTTTGGCTCGCTGGCGATGTATATGGGCATCATCCTCGGCCTCGCCCTGACGCCGTTCCTTACGCTCGAAATGGGAATCCCCGGCATGCTTCTGGCCTACGGCATCGTATCTGTGGTCGGCGCGATGGTCTTTATCGTGTTTGCGAGGGAGCGGCCGTCGACGCCGCCCAACGCTCCTGGCCAGGAGGAGCGCGCGTTGGAGTTTGAAGGGTTGAAGCAGATGCTGCGCAATCGTGAGTTCGTGCTGCTGCTGCTGGTTTTCTTCGTCGGCCTGGGAATATTCAACGCGGTGACGACCTGGATCGAGGACATCGTGGCGCCGAGGGGTTTCTCGATTACACAGGCAGGCGTCACGGGAGGGTTGATGGTGGTGGGCGGGATTGTCGGCGCGCTGGTTATCCCCGTACTTTCCGATCGTGCCCGCAAGCGCGTCCCGTATTTGATCCTGGCAGTGGCCGGCGCCGTAATCGGCCTTGCGGGGGTCTCTTTTTCATCCAGTTATGCCCTTCTTCTCGCCTCTGCGTTCGGAATGGGCTTCTTCCTGTTGAGCGCGGGACCGTTGGGATTTCAATACGGGGCCGAAATAACCCATCCCGCGCCCGAAAGTACTTCCAACGGTCTGCTGCTGCTCGTGGGCCAAATTTCGGGCATCGCCTTCATTTTTGGCATGGACAGCTTCCGCTCCCCCAGCGACGGCTCGATGACCGCATCTCTCGTTGTGCTGCTGGCCCTCCTGATTCTGGGATTGGCTCTGACCACGCGCTTCAAGGAGCCGGCTGTACTGGCGAAAGAGCCGTGACCGTATGTTCGAGATCAATTTCCAGGTCGGATGTACATTTTCGGCATGTACGTCGGACAGGGATTTATACTTCACCACGACGGCTTTGCAGTCCAGTTCGACCATAAGTGAGTTCTCTGGGTCAAGCCCTCGAAACGGAAGTCGCTTGGGTAAATGGCGGTCGGTGGCGGGATTAACGGCGAAAATGTTCGAGCTTATCCATTCCTCAGGATATTCACGGCCGCTCTCTCGAGGTCGAGTCCCTTCTTGTAGCGTTCCATGAATGCCGCAAAGCCGGCGACGTCCGCCGGATCGGGCGCGATCGTCGTGCCCTTTTGTCCGCTGAAAACCCTGTCTGCGAGATACGCTTCGAGAGGTTCATTCGCAGCTTTTTGGAGCATGTAAGCGGCCAGGAGGGCCATTCCCCATGCGCCGCCCTCGCCTGCCGTCTCCATCACGGACACGGGAACGTTCATCGCCGCCGCCATGATCTTCTGGCCGACGTCCTTGGTCTTGAAGAAGCCGCCATGGCCAAGGATCTGGTCGATCTTTACCTGCTCCTTGTCGAAGATCTCCAATCCGGTCTTCAAGGCGCCGAGCGCCGAGTACAGATGCGTACGCATGAAATTCGCGAGCGTGAAACGGCTTTCGGGCGTCCGGACGAACAGGGGACGTCCTTCCTCCAGGCGGGTGAGATGTTCGCCCGAGACGTAATTATAGGCCAGCATACCGCCGCAGTCCGCGTCGCCGGCAAGTCCTTGTGTATACAACATTTCGAACAACTCGGATTCACTCGTCGCTGCGCCCAACACCTGGGCGAATTCTTTGAACAGTGCGACCCATGCGTTGAGATCGGAGGTGCAGTTGTTGCTGTGCACCATTGCCACGGGCTTGCCGGTGGGCGTCGTCACCATATCGATTTCAGGATAGAGCTTCGATAGCGGCTTTTCCAAAACGATCATGGCGAAGACGGATGTTCCGGCGGACACGTTTCCGGTCCGCTCGGCAACGCTGTTGGTTGCGACCATGCCGGTGCCTGCGTCGCCCTCGGGCGGACAGAGTGGGATGCCCACGGGCAACTGGCGGGTCGTGTCGAGCAGCCCCACGCCTTCTTCGGTAAGCGTGCCTGCGGCGTCTCCCGCCATGAGGACTTTGGGTAGGATGTCCTCGAGTTTCCAGGGGATCTTTTTCTCTTCGAGTCTTGTGTTGAACAACTCGAGCATGTGGGCGTCGTATGCGTTGGTTTTACTGTCGATGGGGAACATGCCCGAAGCTTCGCCGACGCCCAGCACGGATTGCCCCGTCAGTCTCCAATGCACGTAGCCCGCCAGGGTGGTCTGGAAATGAATGTCGGGAACATGCGGCTCTTTGTTCAGGATGGCCTGGTAGAGATGTGCAATGCTCCAGCGCTGGGGAATGTTGAATTGGAACAACTGGGTAAGCCGCTCTGCCGCTTCTCCGGTGATGGTGTTTCGCCATGTACGGAACGGAACGAGCAGTTCTTCGTTTTTATCGAAGACCAGATAGCCGTGCATCATGGCGCTGAATCCGATCGCGCCGACGGTTGTCAGCGCGACGCCATGGTTCTTCTGGACCTCCGCGCGCAGTTCCTGGAAGCTGGCCTGCAGGCCGGCCCAGACATCCTCGAGGTGGTACGTCCAGACGCCGTTTTCGTACCTGTTTTCCCACTCGTAGCTTCCCGAGGCGATGGGTGTGTGGTCCTCGCCGATCAAAATCGCCTTGATTCTCGTCGAGCCGAACTCAATGCCCAGCGCGGTCTTGCCGCCTTCAATCGTTTTGGGGATATCGTTTGGGTTCATGCTCGTCTCCTGTGATCGGCGTCGGTATTTCTGCGGTCAATCTTTACTTGGTGTGCCGTTTCGCCATCTGGAGTGCTCCGGTAATCCACTTGGCTGGAAATGCATGCGCGACCGGTGAGTGGGCGTCCACCAGATCCATCTGATCGTCACTTTTATGGCGAAGGTTATCCGGCAGTGTTAGAACCCCTTGGCAAATTGGTAATACGCTTCATTCCAACGGAGTTCCTTTTTCCATTCGGGCAGCGTAGTGGCCGCGTCGATCGTCAGGAATTCGATGCCCGCCATCGCGGCAAAGTCCTCCAGGTGCTCCCGGGTGAGGGACTGACTGAACCCGGTGTGATGAGCCCCGCCGGCCAGGATCCAGGCGGCGGCGGCCGTCTTCAGGTCCGGTCGGGGGATCCAGACCGCGCGGGCGACCGGCAGTCTTACCAGCGGCTGCACGGGGTCGATGACGTCGATTTCGTTGACCACCATGCGGAAGCGATTTCCCATGTCCAGCAGGGTGGCAACGATCGCCGGCCCCTTGGGCACATCGAAAACCAGCCGTGGCGGGTCGGCTTTGCCGCCGATGGAAAGGGGGTGGATTTCGAGGGTGGGTTTTTGTCCGGCAATCGATTCGCAAACTTCGAGCATGTGGGCGCCGAGCACCTTGGGCGATTTGATGTTCAGATCATACGTGTAGTCTTCCATGAAAGAAGTGCCCCCCGGCAACCCGGCGGCCATGACTTTCATGGCCCGTACGAGGGCGGCCGTTTTCCAGTCGCCTTCCGCGCCGAATCCGTAACCGTCGGCCATTAACCGCTGGACGGACAACCCCGGCAGTTGGACCAGCCCGTGCAGGTCTTCGAAGGTAGTTGTGAATGCCTTGAAGTGCCCGTTTTCCAGAAAGGCGCGCAGCCCCAGCTCGATCCGGGCAGCCTCGCGCAGCGCCGCCCGCTGGTCTCCTCCCTGGCGCAGTTCCTTGCTGACCTGATATTGTTGATCGTACTGATCCAGCAGGCTGTCGATTTCGGCGTCCGGGACTGCGCTCACCGCGTCTACAAGATCCCCGACTCCATACCCGTAGACGGAGAAGCCCAGGCGCATTTGCGCTTCGACTTTGTCGCCTTCCGTGACGGCGACATCGCGCATGTTGTCTCCAAAACGGGCGACCCTGACCTGCTGCATGTCGTGCCAGGCACAGGCCGCCCGCATCCACGTGGCAAGCTCACTGAGCACGTCGTCATCCTGCCAGAACCCGACGATGACCTTCCGCTCCAGCCGCATCCGGCTGACGATGAAGCCAAACTCGCGATCTCCGTGCGCAGACTGGTTGAGGTTCATGAAATTCATGTCGATGTCGTGCCAGGGCAAGTCGCGGTTGTATTGGGTATGTAGATGCACGAAGGGCTTGCGCAGGGCAGATAGACCGGCGATCCACATTTTGGCGGGGGAAAATGTATGCATCCATGTGATCAGGCCGATACAATTTTGGGCGTTGTTTGCCTCGCGACACAACTTGGTGATCGCATCGGGCGTCGTAACGACAGGTTTGAAGACGACCTTGACCGGTAACTTGCCGGATTGGGTCATGGTTTGCGCCATCTCCCGGGAATGATCTGCGACCGTCTTGAGCGCTGCTTCGCCGTATAAATGTTGGCTTCCAGTTACGAACCACACCTCGAATTCATTGAAATCGATCACGATAACCTCCCGATAAGATAGGAATGTAACTGTCAGTTACTCGACAACTGAGCTTTCCCGAGTGATTAATTCAATAGGCAAGGAAATGTGTTGCGGCTCAATTTTCTCCTTCTTGTGGACCGCTTCGATCCGCCTGACCAATTCCTGGATTGCCCGGCAACCCAGTTCGAACTGATTGTGATTGATCGTGGTCAGGGGTGGCCAAAAGAATTCCGATTCGGCGATGTTATCGAAACCGGCTACCGCAAGATCGCCGGGAACTTGTAGATTTTGGCGGTGGGCAGCTTGAAGCACAGAGAGCGCCATCTGGTCGTTGGCGACAAAGACCGCGTTCATCTCCGGGTAGGACTGCAGCAGTTCCGCAATCGCTTCTGCCCCACTGGCAGACGACCAATTGCCCTCCACCCAGTGGTCCTGCGTGACTTCGATGCCGGCTTTCTTCAGGGTATCCTCCCAGGCCTGCTTGCGTTGGCGGGCTTCCCACCAATCCAGCGGACCGGAGATGTGCCCGATTTTTCGGCGCCCCTGATCCAGAAAGTGTTGGGTGACCAGGGCCCCTCCGCTGTAGTTGTCAACGGCGACGGTTGAAATTCCCGGATAAGGCTGCATGGTGAGAAATACGACCGGTACGGGGATATCGTCCAGGAGTTCGTCGATCCAGCGGCGGTTATCGCCCACTTCGGGTACTGCCCATACGATGCCGTCAACGTGTCGGGCAAGCAGATTCTGCACCAGGGGTTTGATGTCTTCCGTGTCGAAGCGTGGAAGCTCCTGGAGCAGCAGGGAATAGCCGAGTTCCTCGGTTTTTCCTGTGATGCCGTTCAGGGTGCGCGAAGGGCCGATGAACTTCAATCCGGCAGTGACGACGCCCAAGGTATAGCTGCGTTGCTGAATCAGGCTGCGGGCCAGCGCGCTGGGTTGATAATCCATTTCGTCGATGACTTGCAGGACTCGCTTGCGTGTCTCTGGGGCAACATCCGGTCGATTATTGATGACCCTGGAAACAGTCTGGGTCGATACGCCTGCGGCCTTGGCAACTTGCTTGATGGTTGCCCTCTTGTTTGTGCCCGCCATGAGAGTCCTCTGTGCCCCTACTTATAACGACACTCGCGAGAATGTGATTCACAATTATTGTTATCGTTATCGGGAACGATAACATGATAGCAAATCTAAAAGGATTTGTAAAGCATTGCGCCGTCTAACGGGGCGGAGGAGGCAGTTTAACGAAATTGCCGATGGGGATGATAAAACACATCCCTTGAAGAGGAAAAGTCTACAATAACCGTTGCTTTGAGCAAAAAGACGAGGCAGGGCACCTTTCGGGCGATCCGATCGGAACCTTTCTTCATGCGTACCGCACTGTCCGCCGTTTGTGCTGTCAAGAGGCCTTTCCCTGCCTCTGATTGAGTCCGGATACAGCCTCTTGACACACCGCCTCCTTTTTACTAATATAGTTGATACCGAGCTGTGAACGATAACGGGAACGTTAGCGGGAACGTTAGCGGGAACCTTTGGCAAAAATGACACAGGTATTGTTGAAATTGTCCCCTTTGTTCTATCTGCATTCTTGGAAGTGAGGCCTATCTGATTCGGTCGATCGTACGCAGCTTCATCCCAGAAGCCCTTAGATAACGATATTCTGAATAGTGGAGGTGCGCCGGAAAAATACATGGAATACGGCTCATACAGCTTCCAGGTGACGGGAAATTGCTTCACCCTGGCAACGTAAGACCATACGAAAAGGAGAGAGGAAGATGAAAATCGTACGGAGTGTTTTGATGACAGTCGTGATTGTAGCGGTCGTCGCTGCCTGTGCTTCTACCGCCACGACAACTGCTCCCGAGGCGGCTGCCCCAGCGGCACCAGCCGAGTCCATGCCCTTTGGAGCTGCTGATTGTGCACCGGATTGTACCTATGCAGACATGACGTTCTGCTATCCTCAACTCGGTGCCGAAAGCGACTGGCGTACTGCCAACTCGGCTTCCATCAAAGAAACTGCCCAGGAATTGGGGATCAAGCAATTGATTTTCTCTGATGCCCAGCAAAAGCAGGAAAACCAGATCTCGGCCATGCGTGCTTGCATCCAGCAGGGCGTCAATGTGATCGGACTGCCCCCGGTGGTTGAAGATGGGTGGGAAGCAGTGTTGACCGAAGCCCACAATGCCGGTATCCCCGTCATCATCGTGGACCGTAGCGTTAGCGCCGATCCTTCGTTGTACGCGGCGCACATCGGCTCCGATATGGTGTTGGAAGGCGAACGAGCTGCCGAGGAATTCAACAAACACTTCCCCGATGGCGCGGCGATCCTCGAGCTTTCTGGAACGACCGGCTCTGGTGCAGCAGTCGGCCGCGCAGAAGGCTTCCGGGATAAACTCAATGCCAACATCACCATTCTGGATTCTCAGACGGGTAACTTCACTCGTGCGGAAGCTCTTCCTGTGATGCAGGCCTTCCTGAGAAAATATGAAGCCGGCACGGATTTCCAGGGCATCTTCATTCACAACGACGACATGGGAATCGGCGCCATCGAAGCCTTGAAGGCAGCAGGCATCAACCCAGGAGATCTCTTTATCGTGTCTGTGGACGGCACTCGCGGTGGCTTCCAGGCCATGGTCGACGGCTGGTTCCAGGCTGATGTTGAGTGCAACCCGTTGCTGGGACCGCAGGTCCTGGAAATGGCCTTGAAACTCATGAATGGCGAACCGGTTGACCGGGAAGTGCTCACCAACGAGACGGTATATTATCCGGACAACGCTGCCGAATTGCTGCCGACTCGCAAGTATTAAAATCTGACAGGCGCATGAGGCCTACGCAACCTCTGCGGAGAATAATCTTGTTGACAGGGAAGTGGTATGGCTTGTGCCGCTTCCCTGTCACATGATGCGCCGGTCGATATCCGGCCGACAGAGAATATCTTGCCTATCGGATATTGCGTTGTTGCAAAATGGATTCGCTCAGAATATAATTCGCGATGCGCCTCATCGCTTCGGAATTATCTACTAACAAAGCATGTTGGAAGAAGTACTACGAATCAACGGTCGTGTTGCGGCAGCGCAAGACCGTAAGATGGTCGCTGAAGACTCTGACAGCGGAGATATTCAGATTCTGATTCACACCATGGCAGGAGAATTATGAAACGATTATCATTTCTCAGACGTGTCCAAAACAGCCAGGTGTTCTGGCCGCTTGTTGCATGGGTCGTTATCCTGCTTTTCAATCTTATCGTTGATCCAAGCTTCTTTAAACTTGGCATCTTGTCAGACCCTACCTACGGAAAGCATTTATACGGCAACATCATAGACATTTTCAACAACGGGGCGCCGCTTATATTGGTGTCCATTGGCATGACGTTGGTAATTGCAACGGCCGGCGTCGATCTCTCCGTTGGTGCTGTAATCGCGATCTCGGCCGCGATGGGCGCCGTGTTGATCAACCCGGCGTTGGGAAACAGGTTGATCTCGAACGAGATTCTAACCAGGAATGCGACGAATACTCCGCTGACGATCATTATCCTTGCCGATCTGGCGGCTGGAACCGTATGTGGTTTATGGAATGGATTGATCATTTCCAGAGGAAGAATGCAGCCGATGGTTGCTACGCTGATATTGATGGTGGCCGGCCGCGGAATTGCCCAGCTCATTACGAACGGGCAAATCATGACGATTTACTACACGCCCTATTTTTGGTTCGGGAATGGATATATCCTGGGTTTACCGGTTTCGATTTATCTCGTTGCGTTGGTGCTGTTCCTGGGTTGGTTGTTCGTGAGAAAGACATCCATCGGCTTGTTCATCGAATCGGTGGGCGTCAACGCGAAATCGGCCTACTACAGCGGCATCAACGAAAAGAACGTCAAGCTCATAGCTTATGCTTTCTGCGGATTATGTGCCGCGATCGCTGGCCTGATCCATGCAGAAACGCCAGGCTGCGCAGCATCAGGAGAGCAGCTCCTTCCTGAACGCCCAACAGTTGGGCTTCGTACTCAGTGGCTACTACCGCTTCGATCGTTCGACGAGCATAGGCAATGACAATCCCATATTCCTGTTCTAGAAAGGCATACAGTGATTGCGTGCTGAGATCGGCCGCAATCAAGCCAGGACAGACGTCGTATTGAATATAGGTCAGCCCCAAGAGCAAGGGGTCATTGTCAACAAAACGTAGGCGCTCTATATCAAAGATGAGGGTGCCCGGTTCTATGTCGAGGAGCTTCGCAATCTTTGCGTTGGACGGGACCACCTGGCGCCGCAAGGTTTTCGTGAAAGGTTGCAGACCTTGCTCGATCATATCTTGATAAAAACCCGTCAGTTTTTGCGCCAGCCCTTCTCTGATCTTGGGCCTGGTTACGAATGTCCCCTTGCCCTTGACACGCTTAATTAACTCTTCGTACTCCAACTCATCCAGCGCGTGACGGACTACCGTACGGCTGACATCGAACATCGCGCACAGATCGGCTTC
>JARRPX010000043.1 GCA_037382465.1 Anaerolineales bacterium
TGGCCTCTTCTCCGGCGATGGCATAGGCGACGCCGGCATCGAGGTCCACGATCTTGAAGGTGTCTCGTTCGTCAATATTCTGATTGATGGCGATCTGGTGTCCATCGGGGGACCAGATCGGCGTGCGGTACCCACTGATGCAGTAATTGACCACCTCGCCGCTGGCCACGTCCAGGACGGCGAGCGCATCGCGCACCGGGAATTCATCGTCTTCGATGGTGAGCCAGAAGGCGACGTGTGTCTCATCGGGTGACCAGACCCAGTCCTTTTCCGCGGCGTCGAAAGTTGTCGTGAGGTAGGAAAGCCGCTGAATGCTGCCGTTCTGGTCTACGCGAATCAATTCGAAGCCTGACACATAAGCGGCGGCATCATCCACGTTGATGAAGGCGTCTTCGGCCGCTCCCGCAGCGGATTGCAGGGGATGGACGGGTTCGGAATCGTCGTTCGGATCGTAGGTGTAGCGCAGCATGGCGCTGGTGACGAAACTCGTGCCGTCCTGGGACCAGGCAGGCGCGCTCGATTGCACGCCGGCGCCCGGGTTACCGTGCTGGTAGACTCGCCCAATTTCCTGCTCGTTTTGTATGTCCCACAGAATGAGTGAATTGTCCGCTTCTTCCTTGGCGGGGTAGACGAGTCGTGTAAGTGGGGAATTCGGCACCAACGGACTGATGGTGTAGCCGCCCCAGGAAAGCTCCTGGAAGAAATTGGTAATTTGCGGCAGATCCGGATTAATCTCCTGGCGTTCCCTCGTCGCGATGTCGAACACGAGGATCGCATCCGGTTCGTACGAAGAATCTCCATAAGGGAGTTTAATAACCAACTGGTTGTCCTTGAGCCATTGGATCACGTCGTACTCATCTCCCCAATCCTTGAGTTCCAACAAGCGGGTTGCACTCGCATCGAGAACGATCAAGGCTTCCATGTGGCGATCGATGGCGGCCAGGCGGGCACGATCGGGCGACAGAACGACGCGCGTGCTGCCCGCATCGGCTTCAATCTTCAGATCGCTTCCCAGATCCCACATGTAGGTCTTATTGCCTTCATCGATGACAACGACGAAGAGGCTCCCACCGAGTTGAAGTGAATCCGGGGAAGCGTCGTTCGTTTGCACACATTTTGTCGTCAGTCGGCTTTCCACCGGTATGGCCGCCTGGTCGGGGGTTTCGGTCGGATTGGGTGTATCTGTAGGAAGCGGGGTCGGGCTTGCTTCGGGGGACGGAGGACTGCAAGCGGCGAGTGCCAATCCGATGGAGATCACGATCAGTAATAATCTGGGGCAACGATTCATTGTACGTTCCTTGTAGTTATGGTTGGACGACGATTGATGAGGTTTTATAAAGCTTGATGACGATTTATTCACCAAGAAGGATCGTCGCGCAGAGACCGATCGGTGTGCTGCCGAGTAGACAAGCGATCGAGATTTCCCTGTGCGGGTAATCCATTGAGAGGTCAGCTCACAATACTATCCTCACCCATCAGTATCCACGTTTGCAGAAAAGCGTATCGAATTCAGTTGTGCAACGACCCTGTAGCTAACCGATTGCCTGATTCGATAACCGATGGGTAGTATCGCTTTGCTCTTCACATGTGTAGTAATCCTCTGCGTGAGATCGCACGTAACGCCGTAACCGCCTTGTTTCAGTCGGATCGATTTTGAACCCGATTCTGACTACATGTGACACCGCCGCCAAGATGACCCAAGGATCGTTCGGACATGCCGGGCAGGTTTTCCCGCAGTAATCCGTCACCGGCTCCGGCATAGGATCGTATGTAGAGGGCAGCTGCGTCAGCAACCCAATCTCATAATGATCGCGGATGCGGCTGTACTCACATTGCAGTTCGTCGCAACCACAAACACCGGTAAGGACGTGTACCGGTTCACTCATGCATTCCGCATGTTTCACGGCGATGTAGTAGAGGGATGAGGCTTGCCCGTCGTCTTGTCCGGCATCGTTACATGGTTCATCAGCGCAATCGTTCGTGATGTAGCCGGCCAAGTCGAGCGTCAGGCTGCGGTCGATAACGATCTCATCCCCGTAGGGCCCCAGGATACAACCCGGTCCGATAATCGCCTCTGCGGCGGTCGTGCTATCACTCATACTCACCAGTGCTCCACAGACGATGCCCCAACCATGAAGCAGCCGATTGTGACGGCGAAGTTTGTTGCGAAAGTATGATTGTTCAAGGGTCAGATCGTCTGCGCTGATCAACTGCCGGGGAAAGAAACGCACTCGCTCCAGGGCGGTCATTCCTACGCAAGTAGATCCTGTCGTCACGTGTACGCCCGTAACGATCTGTACCTGTGCCGATCCTGCATTTTCGTTTGCTTCTATACTGAATACACCAGTCATTTCTCGTTCCTCCTGTATCTTGTATTCGCTGTATCGATATATCCCAGCAATAGGTTTCAACGACCAGCCAATGTTTACTTTGCCGTGAGGTAAAACCAACTTGTGAAATCACTCCCTGGGACACCGTTGCCCGACCCATCCACGGCCAGCGTGGGATCATCCGCGTCCGTCAAAAGGCTGCATTTGACCGTGACCCGCACGAGAAGGTGTTTATTCTGTTCGAGTAGCTTCTCGAGCGACCTTCCCAACGCCTTTTTGGGCTTAAATGTGAGACGGTCATTACGTAACGTTATGCCGTTCCTCCCGGCGGGGGCCAATTGGTGAAGGCGCGTGGCGCCGGAAAGCTCCGTTCCCGATGATCTGGTGATGGGCTCTTCCAGCGTAACGACGAACAATCCTTCGAGGGATTTCGTCTTCGACTTCACCGGGTGATCAAAGGTGAGATCGAGACCATCTAAGAAGTCAGTGATGGCCATATTCTTGCCGTGCGATCCCCAATTCATGGCGCTGACCTGCGTGGTATTGGAGACTACGGCCGAAGCGCCTTCCCCTGATTGCGCCAGACAGAGCAGTAGTTCGAACAACATGGCGTTGCTGAAGACGAGAGGGCGTATTTCGGGGTAGATGTTCGCCTGGGTGTAACTGCTATTCCGTAGATGGATGCGTGCCAGCGGTACGCAAGTTCGAAGATCAGCAGCGACTATCGGGTTTTCATTGCTGATGACTTTAGCCAACGCCTGATTGCTAGCAGCGGTTAATTGACGGTTGGCCTTGAATTCCAGTAAGTTGCGTAAGGGACATGTTGGAGCCGGAATATCCGGTTCTTCTTTACGTACCAGGATGATGTATTGCTCACAGATCGTACTCGGCATACAACCATCTTGCGTGCCGCAATCCTGGACCAACGCTGGAACTGGGTTTTTCGGACACTCGAGATACGCCAGTCCAATCCACACATCCCCATTCTCAACAATCTCTCCTGTTGCTCGGCCATCGTCAGCAGTAATTCGAGTAGGATCGATGGGCTGTGTGACAGCAGGCACTATAATTTCACGACCCAGGGGGTCGATCGCTACACCTGGATGAATTACGACCTTGTTGGGATTGCTCGTGTCTACCTTCACGTCTAAGCCACTCAAGACGCCATATCCCAAGGCCAGTCGATTGAGCAGCCAGCGTTTACGATTGAAGTAATCTTGCTCCATCTCAAAGTGGCACTCCTCCATCAGCTTGCCGAAGAAGTACTTATTCCGAGCTGGTGTTTTTAGAATCCTCAGATTCGTGCCGTTCCCACCAAAGCAATCATTCATGGCATGGTCCTCCTGTTATCCCTGTACGCTGCCCTTCTCGTGAGTCGTAGTCTGGCCAGGCGCCCGACTCGCTGCCAGCCACAGATAGTACCGTCTCCTGGCCCAAAGGTTTTTTCTCGCCCAACGTCCATTCCTCGGTCGGTCTACCGACGATGCCATCAATGCCGATACGGGCTTGAACCCCGATACGGTAGCGCGGCTTGATCTCGCAAATTTGATAATCGGTGTGGGCGGGTTTTTCACGATCTAATACTTCCTTCGTGCGCATCAAGGCACTACATTGGTTCTGTCCGTTTTTATAGATCCAAACGCAGAAGAGGTAGGCAGCATCCTCCGCAAGCAGCTTGTTGGCGCCGCCAACCATTCCTGCAGGCGGCAGGGCGGTGTCAAATCCGAGGCAGGATGAATCGCCCAGCGACCAATTCTTGTACAAGCGTCCAGGTTCCTCGATCCAGACGTCTACGCCAGCGTATAGCTTTATCAAGCTGCGCAGCCCTACTTTCGTGCCACGCATGCCATAACGGCAAAACGAGGTTGCGATCGCACGCCGGGTTTTACTCTCAGACCATGTTTCGTCCAGGTCAAAGGCCGACCAACTTGCCAGCCAGGGCAACCAGTTACGCGATTGCTGGGTGGCGTCTTGATATTGTTGCCAGCCGATTAGCCAGGATGCCCATTCGATCGGGGCGGCAAACGGATCGAACAGCAAAGGCATATCGATGGTTTGCTGCTCGACACTTCCGAGTGTGCTTTCAAACAATGCCAGGATCTGATTCAGTAACTTGCGTCCATCTCCATCTTCTTGGTATAGGGCGGGTAAATAATGCGCATACGTGCTGGTTGGGTAGCTAATCTGCATCTGCGTGATCGTGGGCGATGTCTGGCCATTCCCCTGCAAGCATCCGCCTATCCACAGGTAGCGTGCCGGGGGATTGCGGAAAAGTCCCTCCAGTCGATTGGCGGGCAAACTCTTCCAGCCATCACTCGCAGTGAATGGCGATTCAGGATCGAGCGTAGGGGGATCGTTCCAATTGCTGACGTAGGAGAAGAACTGCACGTTCGTCTCGGTAGGCAGTGGGTAGGCCGAGGTGCGCAGCCGGCGCCACGCTGTATTGATGGTTCCATCACGGCTTTCGAACGGACCGGTCAGGAAAGTTCCCTCGCGCACGAAAGCTTTATTGGCGCACAAGCGGATCGTAGAGGCATTGCTACCCGGATATAGCAGCAAACTGCCGTCGCAAAGCAAACCCAGCGCAGCTACGGGTCCTTTATAGCCCGACGCCGGCCCAACGAGATTGCCCTGTAAATCGAACTGCAGAAGTTCGCCATCCTTGGCGTTGTTTCCAATGAAGAGCGCAGAGCCGATAGCGACGATTCCCACCGGCTGGATGTTGGCAGGCAGGATCCAGCGGCTTCGTAGATTGCCTGTGAGGTCCAGGATCAGAACTTCATGCAAGCCGATGTCCAGCAAACAGAGATGTTCTATATCGTCGAGTTCGGTGATTGTGATGTTAGATGGTTGGCTGAGTGCTATTTGTGTGCCGGCATTAACCCCGAATGCAGTCAGCTCGTTACCGTCGTTGTGGAATTTGCGCAGTCGTGGGCCGCCTCGTTCAATGACATACACGTCACCCGAATGATCGATTGCGAGGTCCCAGGGTTCATCGAATGCGGGAGGCTGCCCCCAGTCTGCCCGAACATCGCCAGTACGCAAATCGACGACCTGGATGCGGTCATTGCCACTGTCGGCTACGTAAAGCAGCCCGTCCCGGCTCATACGCAGGCCGCGAGGGGACTGCAATTGGCCTACGCCAACACCCCGTCCCGTGAAGCAGGCTAGTGGCTGGCTAATTCCCGAGCAGGTGTTCAATCTGAAAACGCGGTGCGTTTCTGGATCGCTGAAGTAAATGAAGTCTACGCCGTCGCCGGTTACGCCCGCGGGCTCTGCTGCCTGCGTAATTGGAGCTCCGACTTGACCGAATACCTCGACCACCTTTGCGAGACGCGCAAGCGTAATGTTTCCGCAGGAGTCGACCGTCAGGCCGTGCCACTTAAAATTCTGCCATCCCTCGGCCAGGTTGAGGTAGCGGTAATCCGACTGGTCAGCATTCATATCCAACCACCTCGATATCGTGCTTGCCGGGCGTCACCAGATACAAAGGACCGACACTCAGGTTCCCGCTTACAGTTCCGCCAGGATTGCTGAACAACGTCAGGCGGACTACGTAATCCACTCCCGGTACGTCGTCGATCACTTGTAGGATCTCGGAGCGGTAGACATCACGCCCAAATGGCCAACCTTCTCCATTCGGTCCACCTTCAAGCGGATCCATAAATTGGTCCAACGCGGCGATGATTGCCGTCCGCAGTTTATTGCGATCGACGCCCTCGCAGGGTTGGACCTCCGCCCGCACGCGAACTTCGACGTATCTGGGACCGACGACCTTAATCTGAGTCGTAACCAGGCGGCGCCATTCCAAGTAACAGTACACCGCTCGTCGCAATCCACGACTGGGCCGTGGTCGTGTATCCGGCAATTCCGGTACGATGGCCACGCTTACCACGCCTGGAGCTTCACGCTGCGGATAGTCCGGGTGGAAGTTGCTCAAAGCATACGCTCGCTTTACTCTGGTGCCGGGTACGCTCAAGGCCAGCCGCTCGAAGTCCAATTCGTTCACGGCGCGAGTCGGAGGAGCGACGGCCAGCACAGCGGGGTCGGGGATCTGATCGAGCGTCTTACAGCCATATTGTTCACAGAGAGTCTGCAACCGTTCGTGTGCCCAGAGGATTTCGACGGCTCGTCCGATAGCCTGGTACGTCGTTTCGGCCGCTGCACCGCTTGTCGCCGGGCCGAGTAAGCTGGCGATGCGCGTTAGCTGCGATAGTGTAGTCGGCGGTAACATTGCCAGGACTGGAGGGTTGAGTGGCGTGTCAGCCAGCTCCAATATCGTATTTTTGGGTAAATTTCCCTGGGTGGTTTGCGTGATTTGATATATGGCTAGTACAGGCGAACCGGATTTAGGGGTACAGCCACGTTGACCATCACCGAAAACGATTTCCCCATTCGTTGGATCGAGTGTGTAATGTAGATCTGTTCGCTGGGAACTATCGAAATCAGTGCACCGTTCCCACGCTTGCCATTGCAGGTTGCCGGATGCCTCCGCCAATGTGAAGAGTTGTGTGCTGCCGGCTACGATTGGCGTTAGGTTCAGCTTTTGCCATGTTTCACCTGTACCCTCGTCTAAATGGACCAGTTCCAATGCAATCGCACCCGGATCAGTAACTGTCGGGCCACCATAGCTGAGAACGCGCACATGCGGCCAGGTTTGTGCGTTGGGATTGAAGGTCAGCTCTGTAATCGTCCCCGTTGCGTCCAGGGTAAACGTCAGGCGGGTGACATCTCCGGATGTCGGAAGCGGGCCGTTCACCACTGATCCGGCGGCGATGGGAAAACGCTGCCAGGCCGGAGTCGCCTGTTCCACCTCTACACTGTTCAGGCCGACCTCGGCGATACGTGGTGCGTAGTCGTAGGCGCCGTGGGCCAAACGGCATCGCAGATAGTACAACTCTTTTTCCGCCTCGCCGAGGGCAACGGCTTTCATCGCCGACGGCAGCACGAATCGCAGCGTGCCGTCGAGAGTAAGCGTGCGTGTGTCATCCATTACTTGCCCTGATTCCGGGACGAGGGCTTGCCAAGAGCCGCCACCGTCTGCGGCGAAGAACTCCCACGTCAATCTCACCGAGTGGTGAGGTGGAAGCGGCGTTCCATCCACGTTTCCCCGAGTCCTTCCCCAGAGATCGCAGGGGGTTCCCGGCCTGAGTTGGCGATAAGCCCATTCTTGAGCGACTACCTCCTCGAGGATGCGAAGGCGTTCTTCGAGGTCGGTTTTATCAACGGCGAAGCGAAATCCGAGCGATATGGATTTTCCGTGCGGAAGGTTTTCGTCGAAACCCAGGTAAAAGGCTGCGCCTGTCCTTGGATTTGATCCGAAGGGTGCAATGGGCGATCCGGCTCGTAAAATACGCC
Organism: Anaerolineales bacterium; assembly: GCA_037382465.1. Lineage (NCBI taxonomy): Bacteria > Bacillati > Chloroflexota > Anaerolineae > Anaerolineales > Anaerolineales bacterium. The sequence goes on from JARRPX010000043.1 coordinate 7,689, forward strand.
AGCGATCGCGTATCCCTGTATCGGATTCAACTTGGAACGCGGCGAGTTTACTGGTGACGACCGTCAGGTCGCGTCGTAGATAAAAAGGTACAGTTCCCTTTGTCCCCTGGTTTGCCTCGAACACCGTTCCGGCCGGCAGCGTGAATGGCGCTGTACCGCTGTCGGGTTCAAACTTCAGTAGTGCTTGTGCTGGATGGGGAGGTCTGGGAATTACGCCGATCAGCGACAGGAATTTGCGCAGGTGTCGCTCGGGTACCTGGCTGAGTCGGTAAATGCTCATTTCGGCCAGCCAGGCAAACAACTCCATTAGCGTTATGCCCGGATCGTGAACGTTGTGATCGGTCCAGGATGGCGCGAAGCGTGGAATGAGAGATCGGCTCTCCTCCACCAAATCGGCCCAGCGGCGATCGTCAAGGTTGGGTAGTGGAAGTGGCATGATTACCTCTCGCTCGACTCGGGTGCGGACAATCGAATGTGGATCGTTCCGGCAGCGACCAGACGATTCGTTGGGACGGGCACGTGTTCTCCCTGGTTGGTTCCCCCGATCGAAAAACTCAGCTCTTTGACGTAATCCACGCCTTCCAGCGCTTCCAACATCGCCGCCAGATCGGAGAGATACACGTCGCGTCCAAATGGCCAACCTGTACCGTCGGGTCCACCGCTGAGCGGGTGCAGGAAGGCCTTCAAAGTTGCGCGCACGCGTTGCTCCACGATGCCGGCTTCTTGTATGTCGCAGGGTGCCACGGTTGTGGTCACCCCGACAAGCAGATAGGTTGGATCGGCGACATGGATGCCGGCGATGCCCGCCGGAGCACGGGCGGCAAGATATCGCTTCACTCGCCGTTTGAGTTCGGCCGAAGGTTGGGGCTGTGCGGCTTTGCTGCGGGGGACGATGATCACGCTGACCCAGCCGCGGGCGTAATTGCCGCTGGCATCAGTCGTCGGTAATGCCCGGGCAAGTGCCACGCCGGGCGAAGCTTCCTTCGCCAGCGATTCATAATCCAATGCCGATACCGCCCGCCAGCGGTGCCGTACCGCTTCCGGCCCGCGGTATCGTACGGCGGCGAGCGTTTCACCATCCGCACCGCCCTCAGCTGCACGGGGGTTGAAAACGCTTTGCGCCGGGAAAGCCAGGCCAAGCAGCTGTTTGATCGCCCGCGTTTTTACGTTACCGGTTTTTCCACCACCGGCTTGATAACGGCGGGCCAAGATGTTGTTGGCGCCTGCAGGCGGGATCTTGCCCAGGTTTCCATCCCCGAAGATTAAACGTCCGCGTGCTTGTTCGATCATGCAGTGGCGGTCGTCGGAACCGGAGAAGTACAGGTGAGGACGTACTTGCCAGCTAACCCAAACTTCATTGACTCGATCCGTGCGCTTGTCTTTCACGGTACGTACATCGTCTTCGGTTAGTCCTTGTTTTTCGAGTTCTTCGATCAGGAGGGGCAGTTCAACGTGGGCTCGTGCGCCCGACAATTCCCGTACTTCGATCTGTGCTCCCGCTAGAACCGGTGCCTGTTTGAAGAAAAATACCTGATCGGCCTGCTCGTTGCTCGACCCCATCACTTCATCGGTGAACGTCTGCCGTTCTGTGGCCCAAACAGCGTTGAGGTACAGGCCGGAGAACTTGGCGAACGGTGGTTCACCATCTTCCTTGAGGCGGGCACGCACCCAGGTGCGGGGTGTACCGAAACGAGGTAGATCGGATAACTGAATCTGCCCGCCTGAATAGGTATTCCCCAATGGTACGGCGAGCTGGATCGTGCTGCCTTTTACCGAGTCGACGATGGCCATTTCACCCGTTTTGTTCTGCTTGAGATAGACCCGATCTCCCGCCTCAAAGCGGGCGGCTTCCAACGCCTCCGTGACGACCACCTGGGCGCCGCTGGCTTTGCTGATGGTCGCCTCGCGGGGCGTAACGGCTGAGGTCTCGGCGATGAACGATACCATGCCGGGACGAGTGAGGTCCGCCGTTTCGTCGGTGACGGTCAACTCCTGCCAGGCCAATCCGTCCCACATCTCCCAGGTCAGTAAAGGAGTGGCTGTTTCGCCCTTTTCGTCGGCGATGTCGCAATAGAGACCGATCACGTCCACCGGGAGGGGCTTATCGAATCCCAGGTAGAGCGCCGGTGTGCGGTCGGAGATCGGCCGGAAAGGGGTGAAGCTGCTCCCACCGAGTGGAGTCTTGCTGTGTTCCACGTACTGGAAGTCGTTGTAACACAAGCAATACTGTGGCGGACTTTTCGTGATTGGGGTGTAGCTGTAGCCCAAGGAGAAGGACTCGAGCATCGGGGGGCGCGCTTCGAGGATTGGCAAAGCGTTGGTGCGCTTCTCTTGCTGGTCGTACCAGCTGACGATGCGCAAACGATCGTAGCTGCCCTTCGCCAGGCGTACACGCATCCAGCGCGTGGTGACCCCGTCAACCTCCTTGGCGACCCAGTCACTGGGAACCGTGAAGCTGATTTTGTTGTTGCTGTCAGTATCAGCCTTGAAGTTGATCGCCGCCTTGTCCCCCTTTGCCGGTCCGAGCAGGGCCTCCCATTGACTGCCGTTCCAGTATTCCCATGCCAGTTGTGGTCCGGTCACCTCGAAGGTCTTGCCCGAAGTGCTTAAGACGGCGGTCGTCGGCCCCAGTTTGGAGAGTGCGGTTAAAATCTTATTGGCACTATCCACCTCGTCCTTGATGTCCTGAATGTCGAATGAGGGTAGTAACACGGCAACAGGTGTGTTCGCCAGATTCCAAACGATCGCGATGGCATCTTGGACGTTTTTTACAGCCTCTTGTACTTTCTTGATCCGATCAATCAGACTATCCGTCGAAGTCTGACTCACTAGTTTCTTCCTGGCGTCGTCTAATTCTTTGTTTCTAGATTTGAGTAATATTGCGGCGTTCGGATTAAGGGCGTTGTATAGTTGTTGCCCTGCATCGTAGGCTACCTTGGCGGCTTTATCAGCGGCGTCCTGCAAGTATTTACGCGCTGCATCGACGCTGGCCTCGAACTGCTTGCTCTTGGCGTCGGCCTCCGTCTCCGGGAGTTCGGCTTTGGTAAAAGATATGCTTACCTGAGCGCCAGGTTTTGAGAAAGCCTCCTCGCAGGAGAAATAGAAGACGGCGCCGGGGCGGGGAGCCTGGCCCAGTGGCAGGAAGGCTTTGGTCAGATCCAATGAAGTGCCCTCGGACATCGCTTGATCGGCCTCGAGACTCTTTTGGTCGATTTTCGAAAGCAGCTCGATCTTCTCCAACTGCGGTAAGGTCGCGTTCGTTGCGGGTGTTAGTGGCTTGCTGAGTCGGCCGCGTACCCAATAGGCGTTGACACCGTTAACCTTGGTTTTGGCGGATTTGTCCCCGGTATTTTTCTTGAGGGATACCTTGGTGACGTCCCCCGTGGTAGTGGAGGCTGTGACTGTGAGCGGCAGCCAGGATTTACCGTTCCAGTACTCCCAGACGACTTCAGGCCACTTGCCGGATTGACCAGAAGCCAGTTGGAGATCGATTTTGAGTGTTGCGGTACCTGCCAGGGCGCACAGCGTGTCGTGCGCCAGATATAAAATGTGGGGGACGGATTTCAACGAGGTAAATAAGGTGAAATCCCGTTCACCGGCGACGTCCGAACTATGGACGGCGTAGCTGTCTTTTGCCGGCCACAAGCTTATGACGTCGGTCAGTTTGGCGCCGGTCAGGCCAATAGCGCTTTCCGTCTCGAAGATCACGGGAGAGGCGGCGGCCGTTCCTGCGCTTGCGCCCAACCGCGTGCCGGCCGGCGCACGGCCGTCCTGGCTGTCGGTCGGAACCTCGAAAACGATGGGTGCGCGAGCGCCTTGCGCCGGGATCAGGCTGATCCCCAGCATATCGAGGAAGGCCAGCAGATTCTTGTCGGGCGCTTTGTTGAGACGCTGGATCACCGCCTGAATCATACGCGCGGTTGTGTGGATCAAAGCCCAGGGCGCACTTCCCTCTTGTACTTGCCACTCGGGAACGTAGGCGGGCAAATGTGAGAGCAGCTCTCGACTGAGGGACTCTGCATCGCGAGGATCGAGTTTGGGTGTAATCTGCTTACGCATTCTGCTGCCCTTCCGCCAGATAAAATGGATAGACCAGGTTGTAGAACGTGTTGGTGGTACGTACCCGATACTCGATGTTCACCAGCAGCTTGCCGTGTTCCTGTGTATCCGGCTTCACGCTTACACTCTGCAGATCGATGCGCGGTTCCCAGGTGATCAGTGCGGTTTCGACACGCTGTTCGATCAACGCCAGTGTCGTCGTGTTGATGGGCTCGAAGATGAAATCTTTCAGTCCGGCGCCGAAATCGGGCCGCATCACACGCTCTCCCGGGGACGTGCCCAGGACGATGCGGATTGCCTGGCGGATGTCGTCTTCGTAGGCCACCATGTTGATCGACCCGTCGCCGACCAACTTGAGGGGGAAGTTCCAGCCGATGCCGAGGAACTCCTTCTTCTGTCCATCCGTTGTTGGTGCCACGACTTAACCTCCAATCAACACATTGGACGATCCGCTGACGATCGCAGCGCCACAACCCGTCATGTCGCCCATGCGCGCAGCCGGTCTGCCGCCGATCATCACCGTTTTGCTCCCCGTGACGATCGGATTCGGTGGATGCGGCCCGGCGTTCGGCGGCATGGCGCAGATGTGGATATCGCCGACAACAGCGGCCGGCAAACTGTTGATGATGACGCTGGATACGCCCGGACCGGCGATGACGCCGGGATGATTGGTCGATTCCGCAATTCTGGCTGCTGGTGGCATTGATGTTTTTCCTCCGGTCAGTTGATTTTTACGGTGCCGGCTTTCACGGAACAGAGCTGACCGCCTTGAACTTGCACGCTGCTGCTGCCTTTGATGCTGATGTTTTTTCCCTCGATGGTGACGTCGGAAGCCTTGAGCGAGATTGAATTCTCGGCCTCGACGGAGATTTTATTGCCCTTGTCGTCGAGCGTTACCTTGGCGCCGCCTCCAGATGTCTCAAGTTCGATGCCTGAGGGATCGATGGTCACCTTGTGCCCGCCGCAGCTGGTAATCGTGATCGATTCGAGGGCATCATCGAGTTCTATTTCGTGTCCCTGCGGCGTGCGTACGATACGTTTGTTGACGGGATCCTGCAGGCCTGTCGCCGGCGGGGAATCCAAGCCATTCCACAGACTGCCCACGATGTACGCTTCTCGGATGTCGCCACGGTTGAACACCACGAGTACTTCGTCCTTTTCCTGGGGGATAAAGTAGGTGCCACGACCAGCTCCCGCCATTGGCACGGCGATGCGCGCCCAGGGTTCGAATTCCGGAACCGTGGGCAGATGTACCTGCACTCGTCCCTGGCCGGTGATGTCCTTGTTGCTGATTACCCAACCTACGCAGATATCGTAAGCGTGTTGCTTCACGCGCCCGTTGAATTGTGCTGAAGTGTTGATCAACCCGTTCAATGGATCGCTTCCTTCCGTAGTCTATGCAAGTGATTGTTCCTGCACGCGAACTGGAATCGCGCCTTGTGTGGGAAGTGGAATCGAGCCAAACCAGATCTCCTTGCGTACTTCGAAACTCGTGCGATATCCGCCGCCGTCGATCGTATGCGTGACGGAGGTCACCCGGTACAGACCACCGAATTCTTCTCCCAATCCTTCCAGGCGCAGAACGGATCCGACTCGAATGCGGGGATTGCCTATTGTGCTTCCCGAACCGGTGAGGCGCTGGTTGAGTTTGGGGATCAATCTGCCAAGGATCACACGCGGGGCAGAAGTGAGAGTTGCTGGTTCGTCGACGAGAGTGACCGTCGCCTCACTAGTGCTTACACCGGTGGAGACGCCGTAACCAGGTGAGATGGACAGATTCAGCGATTGGCGGTCCCAATCCCAGGAGGCGGTGATGGTGAATTCCATCTTGACGTCCGGTTGCCACAAACGCACACTGACCCCCGCGATCTGGCCGACGTTGCTGATGCGTGGAGTGAAGTCGATCAACGATCGCCCGTATTTCAATGTCACGTCTGCCGACAAGTGATCCAGGGGTGACATGAATTGCAGTTGATATCCGCCAAGCGCTCCGCTGTGGTCGACGAACATCTCCCAGCCCATATCACCAGAGATACGTTTGAGAAAATCAAAATCGCTTTCGCCGATTTGTTTCCGTATCAATCTTTGGGCTTGCTCGGGTTCTTTAACCGCGGCGATGGTATCGATGCCTCCGATCAACGCGGCCAGCGCCGCGCCGACAGGATCCACGATCGGTATCAAGCTGTTCTCCACCGCTACCATGTCGATCACGCCCGGGTAGTCGGGTATGGGGAAGTTCCCAAACGTCGGGACCGGGATGGCGAACCAGCGCACCCTGGCGCCTTTCTGCAGCCGGTGGAGACGGTCCTGTGCGGCGATGGTGAGAGTCGGCATACCGCCGCTGGGGAAGCTGGCGTCTTGACTCACGATCTCGCCGACGAAAATCTTTACCAGCGGATCGGGGGCATAGCCCATGTGGAGTTCCAGTTTGTTATCCAAAGCCAGCAGTTCGTGATCCAGCCAACGTAAATTCTCGTTGGCCAGGGAGAGTTCCACCCGGTCGGCACCCTCCAGGCCGCCCTGGTAGCTGATTGCTGTTATGGATGCGCGTAACAAGGCCGGAATCGTCTCGCCGCCGATTTTGAGTTGGAATTCGGGGGCAAAACGCGGATTGGCCATCAACTGTGGACCTCACCAGTTTGGGGATCGCGGAATGGCAGCTGCGGCAGGGTCAGGCGCGTCCCCACCGGGATGTTGCGCGGATTGAGGATTCCGTTAAACAAGGCGATGGGTCGCCAGAGTGAGGCGTCTCCATAGGCGCGGGCGGCGATTTCACTCAGCGTTTCGTTCTGCGAGACGACGTAGGTCTTGGAGAAATCACCCGTTTCGCGCTTGACTTCCTTTGCTTCCAATTCTGTGTTGCGAAACTCGTTGAAAGTGACCTGCAAGCGGGCGCGCACCGGGATGCCGTCCTCTTTGAACATGGTGAAACGCTGATTGGCACGGGCGAGGACGCAAGTGAAGGAGAGCGAGCCCCAGGTGAAGACCAGTACCGGCGGCGCATGGGTGCTCGGGTCGATGTCCATCAGGTCGGTGATTTTGCGGGTCAATTCCCGCACATCCTGTCCGGATTGGTTCAAGGTCATGCTGCCCTGCTTGTGTTGCTCGTAGGTGTCGAGGAACAGCTCCATTTCCAGCGTTTGCATTTGGCCGTGCACGAATTGCAGGATGGGAGCACTTAAGCCAGGCACGTCTGCCTGGGCGTAATTGACGTCCTTGTTGACGGTGTACTCCTCGGGGTTGAACATCACCGAGATACGCTCGCGTGTGACGGTGTTGGCGATCACGGCTTTCTCCAATGCCATAGTCAAGACCTCCCCATTCGTTCACGCTGGGCAACAATCCGCCGGTCGATGGTACGAATCACTTCATTCGCCAGATGGTTGACGTCAATGGGTTTACGAGGTGCGGAACGGAAATGATCACAGGTAGAAGGCTCTTTTCGCTGTAACGGACTGCCCTTTGTCGTTGAACCAGCGGGTGTTGTGCTCTCAACGGCGTCGGTATGCACTGGACGGCGAAGCACGCGGGGTAAAGGCGGATATGAGCGCTCGATCTGTGGTCTGGCGGAATCCCAATCACCGTTGGCTCGAGGCGGTACGAAGCCATCTTTTGTGGGCGTAACGGATGCCGTTCGAGTTTCGATGCGCTCGTGATGGATGACCGTCAGATTCGCAACCTTGTGCGGCTGAATTGTTATGCATGGGGAAAGCGTCAGTGCCAAGCGTGATTTCAGGATTACCGGCGATTGATGGTGGATGGATTGTATGCGCAACGTGCTGGATTGTCGTGCAAATATCAAGCCCACACGCGACCATCGACCAGGCATTTCTTGATAACGGCACGAGATTGATCGGAAGAATTCCAGCCCCCGATTGTATTGAAGATGTCTGCGTGGAAGACTGGCGAATCCGTCCGTTGCCGGTGAATCGCAGCGGTTTATTTTCGATTTTTTTGGTGATTGCACGTGTGACTTCATTCCCCATTCATCCGTCGATTGATATTCGAAATCTGTTCTACCCAGCGCCGGCGATCGCCGTGTTCCAGGTGCATGACATCGTCGTGCGGCCAATGGAAGTGGTAGGCGATAAAGGCTACCTCCTCGGAAAGTTGATCAAGGGGGTAGCCTAAGACCCCCCCAATGTTGACCGCTCCAATTCGAACGCGTGCTGGCACTGCGGACAGACCACCGGTAGATGGCCGTTGTCCAACTGGTTGATCTCGTTATAGAGGTCCTGCAGATAGGCAAGATCGGTTGCATACAGGTTCTCGATAACCTTGGGGTTGATGGACGACACACCTTCCAGATCGGTGATGACCCTGGAGAGCAGGATGATCACCAGGTAAGCTGGATTCTTGACCACGCGAGGATCTTTGAGCGGCAGGATCTCGTCCGCTGCCGTTGCCCGTCGCATAATGCCCTGGCGGTGCATGCTGCCCTCTTCATCCAGGTAACCGCAGGGCAGGCTGAACTCGAATTCGGTTTGGAACATCTTTTCCTCCACACTCGTTTGTGCTAGCTGCTGACGCGCTCGACTCCCTCATGCGCCAGTTCCAGGGTCTCGATGGCCACATCGGTGCCTTCGGCGTTGAAATCCGGGCCGTCGTATTTGGCCGGCCAGGCGTTGTAGAAATTCCAACGCACTTTCTCGTTGCCCTGTCGGTCCAGCAGGACGATCGAGCCGTTCACGCGCTTGGCCGAGGAATCGCCGTCGACCCATTGTTTGTGCCAGTCGTACAGTTCGGCATCGTCTGTGATTCCCCATTTGAGGGTGATGTTGGAGTATTTCACGGGCCCCGGAAGTTTGCGGAACGCCGCGTCTCCTCCTTCACGATGATCGATGACCTCGATGGAAGAGTCGAAACCGCTGCACTCCTGAAAATATGCCCGATTGATGCCATCGATTTCGACGGCGAAATTGAAATTGCCGTACGGATCTATCCGTTTTGCTGTTGCCATGATTCAGCTCCTTTTACGCTCACGACTCGCTGATCTCGGCGCCGCCGTCCCATAGGCCGATGCGCACGATGATGAACTCGGCCGGATAGGAAGGCCGCACGCCGATCTCGATATACAAGCGTCCCAATTTACGCGTGCTGTCCGGGTTCAACGCTTCATCGATGCGCACGTAGAAGGCCTTGTCGGCGCTCTCGCCAAACAGAGCCCCGCTGCGCCAGACTCGAGTGAGGAATTCCGAGATGGTGCGCTTGAGTTTGCCCCACAGTTCCAGGTTGTTGGGTTCGAACACCGCCCAGCGGATGCCCTCCTGGATCGACTCCTCGAGGTAGAGCATCAGCCGCCGGATGGGGACGTAAAGCCAGTCGGTGATGGTGGGATCGACGGTGGTGCGCGCGCCCCACACGGTCACCTGGCCGGAACCGGGGAAGATGCGCAGGACGTTGACGCCGGCCAGGTTGAGCGGTCCTTGCTGCCGGTCGCTGAGCAGGCGCTCCAGGCCCAGGACCCCGCGCACATCGGTGTTGGCCGGGGCCTTGTGTACTCCGCGCTCATCGTCGGTGCGGGCGTAGACGCCGGCCATGTGGCCCGAAGGAGGCACGTACATGGTACGCGCCTGCGCCCGGGTGCTGGTCGGATCGCGCACCTCCAGCCAGGGATAATACAGGGCGGCAAATCCGCGGGTCGACTGCACCTCCTGGCGCTGATCGCGTACGCTGTTCGTGCCGGAGGGCGGCATGTCTTTCTCCGAGTCCAGGATGGCAAATCGCTCCAGCATGGTCAGACAGTGGGTGATCATCGCTTTCTGGATCGTCTTGCGCTCGGGGTGGGCGGCGGCATCGGGGATGCAGATCAGGTTGACGTCGTCCACGTCGCGCAGCGCTTTCAAGCCGTCCTGGTATTCTACGGATGTGAGCCCGGAGGGTTGATCGTCCGCGCCACCGGCGAGATTGGTTGGGCCCGAGGGGCTGATCAAATACGCTTTGTATCCGCTTGCGCTGGGCGCCGTCGTCGGTTTTTTCAGCGCGACCAGCTTGGATTCGATCAAATCGGTGTTGAAGACGTAGCGCGGATGGTAGGGATTGAGCGACAGGTTCTCGAAGCGTTCCTCAGTGAGCGTGCTCGTGGTGGAGGTCGGCGGTGTGACGATCAGGCGGAACTCCTGGGGAATGAGGATCGGCGCGTCGACGGTCGCTTTTAGATTGAAGGTCTTGGCAATTTTAGGCGTCGACTCGAGCGTGACGAAACCGGCGCCATCCACGTTTTGGACGATGAGATATGCTTCGATCGTGTTGCCCGTGTTGTTGGCGTCATCGCCCTGCAGCAGCACGACCGTGCCAGGGTACAGGCCGGTGGCGTCCTCGACGCGGAATGTCGTCTGTCCGGGGATGATGTCGGCGATGCGGATGCCGTCGTTGGCCGCCGGCGCCACGGCCAGCTTTCGATCCAGGGTGAAGACGTAATTCGCCCCGGAGCTTTGCATGGAGCTGATCGTGGCCAGTTTGTTGTTGTGATCGATGACGTCGCCGGGCCGGAACTTGGCTGCGTCAGCGGCGCTGACGGTGATGGTGGTGTACTCCGTCCCGGAGGTACTGGTCGTCGTACTGCCTGCGATCACGGTGGCTTTCCCGGTGGACAAGACGCGGATGGATGTCAACGATAAAGCGGTCGCCGCGGCGGGGAGCATGTTGTACTTTTTTGTAGGCGCATTTTTCAAGGTCACAAGGTTGGTTGTGGGATCCACGCTCTTGATTGTGACTCGCTCGCTGATTGCCGTGCCTGGATTGTCGGCATCATCGCCGGAGAGAAGTGCAATGTCATCGCTGTTAAGACCTTCGGTGCTGTTCGTGCGCAAGGTTATCGTGGGCGTTAACACATCGGCAATTCGTAGTGTGTCGCCACTGGCTAATCCTGCGATTGCGGCCTTGAGCGTCAACTTGCTGCCTTGAATTTTCTCGATCTCTTTTCCCGGATCCCCCGTTGCTTTGGCGACGAAATCGCCTACCCGGAATTGGCTGGGTTTGTCCACCGTGACGATTTTTCCCGCACCCGTTGGAGCTGCTGTGAGCACCGCACTGCCCGTCGCAATTTCCTGCACTACGTACTGCTCGCTTTCGACCGTGATCTCGTCGCCGTCCTTGCCGTCCTGCAGCGCCTGGACGGTGAAAGCGACTTCGTTGGCGTCGTTCTTCACGCTCAGGTTGGACTGAACGGCGGTGCCCACGCGCACGATGTAACACTCCTGGCCGCCGTTGGTGAAGAAACCCTCCACACCGAAAGCCATGTAGTAGGGCTTCTTGTCGACGAAGAGGTAGGGCCAGGCGCGTCCGGCGCGCGTGCCGCCGAAGTACTGGATGAATTCGTCGAAGCTGGTGATCAGACAGGGTTCGTTCAGCGGGCCGCGCAGGGCGGGCCCGATGAAAGCGGGTGTGCTGGTGCCCACACCGGCGATCACGCCGGGGCCGGTCACCTCCTCGATGTACACACCGGGTGTTGCGTATTTGGTAGCCATGCGTACCTCCTTACCGTTTCTAGGTCAGGTGCAGGTCGTAATCACCCGTGGGTGAAGGGACCTGGACGCTGCGTGTGAATAAGGCGAAGCCCGGGGCCTGCGCCTGAAGCGTGTAATTTCCTGCGAGCAATCCGTCGAAAGTGAAGCGGCCGAGTTCGTCCGATTCGGTTGAGTAAAGCTGCCGACCGGCGTCGTCCAGCAGCGTCACCGACACGTTGGAGAGGGGTTTCGGGGGCGCCGCCGTTTCGTCCAGGACGAGGCCGCCGATCTGGATCCGCACTTCGGCTTTGCTCACGTCCTTGCTCATGGGGTAGCGGGTGATGCAGGTGGTGACCATGCTGCCGAATTCGCGGATCGGACGGAAGACGGGCAGGGTGACGATCAGATAGACGCTGGGCTTCCAGCGGTTGCCGCTGCCCATCGTGCCCCAGAATTCGGCCAGCTTGGGGAAGCCCTCGCTTGGAACTACCTGTGTGGCCAGATCGAGTCCGTAGAGTTTACCGGCGTCGGCCTGGGAGAGACCCGGTACGCTGGAGGGTTTGAGCGGCGTGTATTCCAGCAGTGTTGCCAGTACCTCGCTCAACAGCTTGTGCTCGTCCTGCTGCGCCTGGTCGTTGAATGGATGCGCCGGACTCCAGGCGCTGATCAGGTAGTGGCAGTCCACCCGATCGGGCGCCGGTTCCTCCGTCCACAGGCCGTTCTGCTCCGTCTGCAGCCGCTCGTTGGAACGCAGCTTGCGGTTCTCGCGCACGTCGATCAGGTAGACGTTGAGCGCCTTCTGGGCCAGGGTGTGCACGTAACCCCGCCAGTCCGTGTCCGGCGGCACGAAGCCGAACTGGGCGTTCGCCGCCGGCTGCAGGCTGGCGACCTGCGACTTGAGCAGCGTGCGGAGGGTGTTGTTGAGGTGGTTGATCATAGGCCAATTGCCTCGAGGATTATCGGTAAAATCACTAAAGGGTCCTTCGAATAATGATTATCACCATCTTTTGGAATAACCGTTCTGCTTGTGCCCCTAACCGCAGAAGTTGTGATTCTGCAGCTTTTGACAGCTTAGGTACAGTCAATAAAACTTGTCCCCTGTCCCTAAGGTCAAGCCAAAATTGGTCGAGTTTGGTTGTGCTGAATGGTCCGCTAGCTCCTTCAAGAGTTACTTCATGCCCGACTCCGATATCTGGCCTTCTGCCGGGGCGCGGAAACATTTCTTGGACATCTACTGCTTTTAAGTCTTCCGCCACTAGTTGTTGGAACTGTCTTCCCGCTAGTTTTGGGTCATTTTTGGCCAAGTTTAAAATCTGTTGTTGACGTACAGCAGCATGACCACGCAATGGTTCTTGGAAGTTCCGGAACCTTGCTGTGCTAAGAGTAGGAGCATTGCCACGTGGGAGTAACGGACGGTTTACTGTGCGTTTTCGTGGGCTCCTTGATTTTCTAAAACGCGACTTACGAACGTAATATCCACCGCCTGGTTTCCCGGGCCTGGGGTCATAGTAATATCTATCGGGTCTAGCTTGGGCGTATGGCTGTACCCTGACACCCGGCGTCCGCTTTCGTTTTCTAATTGAGATAAAACGTTGTTCAATTCTTCGATGCCGCCTTGGTTTTTGTGGTCTCCAGGGCAAAGGCTTGTGTCTCTTTCTGCGGACGAGCTTTCTACTGAGTTTTGGAGCGGTTTCTGCAGCGCGTCCCATGCCTTCTCTGCCTAGCGATTCTGTGGGCCTCGGGGCGGGTGGCTTTCTCGAAATGGGCTTTCTGAGTCTTTTCACACTTCTTTCAGCATAATGCTTTCTTGAAGACCAGTCTGGTCGATGCATTCTCTTCTTGGTGACACGCTTCACATGGCTTGCTTTTCTCCCCAGCCGCGATATAACGGCTCCAATCCCTGTAAACATTCCAATAATCCATAAGACCGCATATACGATAGTAGGGCCAATCAGTTTTCCAAGTTCGTAAGTGATCTTGAAAACGCTATTATCAGCCAGCTTCCAAAGCTTTGCATGCCACTCGAGGCCGATTTTTCGTCCCAATATTCGGGTAACGCCAGTCGTTTCGATAAGTGTTTTAAATAGCTTTTTAAACTCTTTCATCATCCCGGAGAAATTGGTAATCAGTTCCCAGATCCCCTTTAAAGTCTTCCAGAAGTTTTTTCCAATCCCTACAAGAGCACCGGTTGCGAATACTGATGGTCCGACAACACCAATGGTGTATGACTGCATATACTTTTGTAAGAATTTTTCTGGAAGCTTATCGCTGCCTTTCGCCTCCCGCATCCCTTGAGCGATACCCCTGGCAAATTCAATAACATTGGCTGATAACATTCTGGCCGCACGGGATGTTCCATGCACCACCATCCCTGCTAGTGGAAACGGGCCACCTGGTCCTCCTAGACGATTACGACTGAGTTGACGTAATTTCAATATCGTGTTTTGATAACGCGCCTCATTGTGGGACATCCTGGCTGCGGAGACATCCGCCTCGACTCTTTGCAAGAACAAAGAAAACACATCAATGGGAAAGTGCTGCGCCACAAGAGTAGATACCGGTCTCAGGTTGTCGGGGTCCCGCAAATTCACGCCTCTGACATGAAGGATGATTCTGCGAACGAGTTCATGCGGGCTTGTTCCTTGCGGCGCCCTTTTTGCAATTTGAGGAAGGGAAAGAAGATACTTATCAAGACGTGTGTCGCGGAAAAGCGCTACCTGTGCGGTTCCGACTGGTGCAACTTGTGCGCTGCCGCCGGAGCTGATGGAAGCGGTTGCAGATTCGGCGTTGCGCTCACTGGCACTGCCGCGGTCAGCAATTCTCTGCGGATTTCTTGACGTATGGCGGGTATGTTGTGCGACATGTGCCAGTTCATGAGATAACAGTCTTTTGCCTGTAGAGGAATTCGGCTTGTAGTGTCCAGTCCGGAAAACGATGTGATGCCCTGCTGTGTATGCCAGCGCATTAAGGGTGCTTGCCGAATCACTTGCTTGGCGATTGTCATGAATTCTCACTTGGCTGAAATCCTGGTTGAAACGAGATTCCATGAAGGCGCGTGTTATAAGATCCAGCGGTCTTCCTGTCGATCGCAACACATCTTGGACAATGGGTGGCACACCATCTGGTTTTAGGATTTGATTGGTTACTCCCGCCTGCTGTTTCAGAATGCTATTTCGAGATGAAAGTCGCACTCGTGTCTCGTGTGCGTTTGGCGAATTTCCTTCGCCCATCTTTTCCTTCGAAGCTTTCTTGGCAGACTGCCCCATTAGATCGCTTCCTCAACGCCGTCTTCCACCGCCGGCATCGACTGTCCCATCTTCTGGTATTCCCGGCGCGTGGCGTGGAAGACGTGATCCAGGGTCACGACTTTACCGTCCTCGGCGGCCAGGAAAGCCGCCGCCAGGGCCACGTTCTTGATGTTGCCGCCGCTGAACTCGAAACGCTGCGCCAGGGAAGCCGCATCGACGTCCTGCGCCAGCGGCGTCTCGGACGGCCAGATGCGCTTCCATATCCGCTGGCGGCTTTCGGCGTCCGGGAACGGGAAATGTACGCTGAAGGCCAGGCGGCGCATGAAGGCGGCATCCATGTTCTGGATCAGGTTGGTGGCCAGGATGGCCAATCCTTCGTATTCCTCCATCTTCTGCAGCAAATAACTGATCTCGATGTTGGCGTAGCGATCGTGAGAGTCACGCACCTCGGAGCGCTTGCCGAAAAGCGCATCGGCTTCGTCGAAGAAGAGTACGGCGTTGGCGCCGTCCTGGGCGGCGCGGAAAATACGCTCGAGATTCCGCTCCGTTTCACCGATGTATTTACTCACTACGCCCGCCAGATCGATCTTGTAGAGGTCGAGTCCCAGTTCGCCGGCGACGATCTCGGCCGCCATGGTTTTTCCGGTGCCCGAAGGTCCGGCGAAGAGCGCCGTGACTCCCTTACCCAGGGAGAGTCTGGCCTCGAATCCCCACTCGTCGAGCACGAGGTGGCGCCGGTTGACGCGCTGGCAGATTTCACGCAGTTGGGCGATGGTGTCTTCGGGCAGCACGATGTCGTCCCATGTGTACACCGGATCGATTCTGCGCGTCAGCCGTGCCAGGTCGTGGCCGCACTGCGCCCGGGCCGCTGCGAGCAGCTCGTCGAGTGTGGGCGGAGAAGCCGTTGAACCGACTGCTACGGCGACCACCTCGGCGATCTGGCCGGGCAGCAAGCGGTAGAGCGAGGCCAGCAGGCTCAGATCGGCTTCATCGAGGTCGAGGCCATACTCGGCCAGGTTGCTCTGCCAGCACGCCCGCTGTTGAGCGAACGTGAGCGCATTGAATGAAATGCTCACGACGCCGAGGGGACACGAGCCGATCGCACGCCACGGCTGTTTGCCTGCGAGAATAGTGATGCCCGTTTGGGATGCGAGCGCCTCGGTCAGACGCTCGGATGGGTGGGTGTCTTCATCAGAGCTGAACAAATCGACACCCTCCAGGTAGGGGATGAGATCGTAGAGCCAGGCGTAGCGCAGCGCGAGCTTCAAAGCTTGTTCAAATGGGATGGAGGTTGAGTATGCCCGGGGCAGGTCGACTACCAGCAGCGCGCTGCCGATTTCTGCTGCGAGCGCCGCGGCGGCCTGCCGTTTTCCTGCGCCATCCTGCCCGCGGAAGTAGAGCGTCAATGGCTGATCTGTTTCCCAGGCTCGTTCGATGAGCATCGGCAGATTTTCCTTCATCGTGTCCGCGATCGGCAGTTCGTTCAAGGCGGCAGAGGGGAAGGTAACTTCGCAGTACGCAGTCAGCCGCGCGTCCAGCGCGTCTTGATGCAGCAGGTAACGCAGGATTTGTTCGTCCAGCTTGATCGTCTGAGATAGCAGCGAGGACTGGACCGGTACGGCATCGGGGATCAAATGGATCAAGCCCTGGTGAATGAGCGGGGCATCGGCGTCGAAGTGCATGCGTCGTTCGAGTTTGTCCACCGCATCGCTGCAGAGCAGATTCAGGGCCAGGTCGACGGTAGGACGGCGAAGCCGGACGTCGTCCTGCAGAAAGGCGAACAGCCGTTCGTAGCGCCGATCGAGTTCCGGGGCCAAGGCGATCAGGATCAGGTCGAGATCGAACGCAGAAAGTCCGAACGCCTGCGCCAGCCACGCCAGACGCGATTCGTCCGTCGAGTCAAAGGATTCGTCGCCGGGTTTTGGTTCGCCCGAGACTCCTGCGTAGAGCAGCGGTGCCCCCGGTTCGTGAGCCAGCAGGCGCGTGGCCTCTTCGGGGCTGATGTAGAGACCTCGAAAGGGTTCACCCGCTGCCTCTGAACCGTGTACACGCTGGGCTTTTTCGATCGCTCGTCCGAGCAGGCGATCGAGCAGCACCAGCGCGGACAGCAGATCCTGTAGATACCAGCCGCCAACGTCGTCTATCGATTCGTCGGTCACGAATTCCGCGTTCTTTTCCACGAAGATATCTCCTGGAGTGCTTTCCATTGCCGGCCGAACCATTTCTTAAGGCGCGACAGCCGGACAGCCGGAACGATAGACGATCAGTTCTCGAATCGCGTCTTACGGAGTGGACGCCGATGTGTTCGGAGATGATCGCCAACACTCGATCCAATCCCACGAAATGAGTCCGTTGTTCGCTTTGGACATGCTCGACCCAGCCACGGAATTCAGTTCCATCAGACTCGGTCGGACGATAGACGCGAACGACGAATGAGAAAGCTTCCATCTCCGCGTCCTCTTCCCCCAACACTTCCGGGGGGATCGCGTCGGTTGATCGGTGCGCCGGATCTGGCTCACTCATGCTGATCTCTACCAGGCGCGTTTACGCATGACGACATTCAATGCCTCGAATCGAATAACGTCTCCGTTATGCCAGCCTGCGGTCACGGCGATGTCACAAGCGCGTCACGGGAGTGTCACAAGAAAGAGTCGAGATACACGGTTCGTGAAACCGGTTACCTCAACCCCAGGGTCCGCGGCTCACGTTGAAGGGGAGGATCAACATAGAAAGTAATGGGGATGTGGTTGTCCTGATTAATCGATGAGTGAATCAGGTGTGCTTTGCGGAAGTGGGGTCTTTCGTCTCCCGGAATTCCGATGTAGCGGCCTGCAAAGCGTGCCAAGTCGATTCCAAGGCGTCGAGAGCCTGCCTGAATTGACTCAATGCCGTTACCAGAGATGTGGGACGATCTTCGCCAAATGCTGGGAGCGGATGTGTTCCCCGGCCGTTTCGAATGCGTTGGTATAGCTGTTGAGTTTCAGGCATTGGATCGATGGCGAGTTCTCGGCGCAGCGTGTTCTGACAACAAAGGTACTGTTCCAGAGCCAGTGGGCGCTGTCCCGAGGCTGTATAGCATCGCATCAGCTCTCGATGAACGTCTTCCTGCAACGGATCCAAAGCCAGCAATATATGCCCATAAGAGACAGCCGCGTCGAACGCAGCAGACAAGCGGGCAAGTCGCAGCAATCGTTTGAGTACTCTAAGGTGCAGGAGCCGCAGACGTTCTCGCTCTACGAGGCACCAATCTTCATGGGACCCCTCGAGAAGGTCGCCCTTATACAACTCGAGTGCCTCCTCCAGCGACTGCGGATTGGATTGTGTGCCGGGAACGGGTTCCGCTAGACCAGTGAGTGCTCGTTCTTGGAAGACAGCGACGTCGAACCAGTGGTTCGTATTCGGGTTTAACATCAGTGTAGCGTGATCGCTAAGCAAGAATCCATTTCCGGCTAGAGGTTCAAGAACCTGGCGCAGCCGCCACAAAGCCGTAGACAGGCAGCGTCTTGCTTTGCCTGGGGCGCGCATCGGCCAGAGTTGTTCTGCCACCAAATCGCGGTCAAGTGTTTGACCCAGGTGGAGCAGCAGAAAACAGAGCAAGTCTTGCGTTCTCTTTGTGGGAAAGTCGAGCGGAATCTGATCCCAAAATACTCGCAATCGTCCTAGGGCATACATGCGCAATGTGGGCATCATTCCCCCCATTCTTTTATGTTTCGGTGATGTGCGTTCGTATCAAATCGTCATACAAAAGTTGATGGACATAAAAGGCCCTTTCACAATAACCATCATGAAGGGCTTATCGATACTGCATATCATACAGCCAAGAATACCGGCGTGGATTGTGCAAACGTTCTGTAACCGAAACCCAGGATAAGCATGAAATGCCCTGCTTCGTTGAAGTTCAACAAAGAAATTCTTCTCGAGCTTTAATCTGGATGGGGAATGCCCCAGATAGCGTTATCGTATCAACTCGTCAAGCTTTGTCAAGTAGTTCGAACATCACAGATTACGCAGCAACGATCTGCTCCAGTCTGCTTGGGACCAAGCGATAGCCAGTAACGTTCTCTACCCTTATCCTAGAAATAGAAACTCCCGAGCCTCAGCCCGGGAGTTTGCGACGGCTGTGCAATACTTACTTTGCCGCTTCGGCCACCTCCGTTTTTTTATGGTTTCGCGAAAGCGGATCCAGCAGACTGTACATCACCGGCACGACGAGCAGCGTGAGCATCGTGGAGGTGAACAGCCCACCGATCACCACGGTGGCCAGTTCGGCCGCGATCAAAGCTCCCTCCGTGAGACCGAGCGCCAGCGGCACCAGAGCCAGCATGGCGGCGATGGCGGTCATCAAGATGGGCCGCAGCCGGGTGCGGCCGGCTTCGACCAGCGCCTCTTGTGTGTTCATGCCGCGTTCTTTGCGGTTGGTTTGCACGCGGTCGATGAGCACGATGGCGTTTGTCACTACGATGCCCACCAGCATCATCAAGCCTACCAGCACGGAGATCCCCAGTACGCGGTCGGTGATCCACAGCGCCAGGGCCGCGCCGATGATGGCCAGAGGCAGGCTGAAGAGGATCGTAAACGGATGCACGAAGGAGCGGAAGGTGATCACCATGAGCAGGTACACAGCCACGATGGAGATCATCACACCGCCTACGGATTGTGCGAAGCCCTCGGTTTGCATTTCGGTCTGGAAGCCTTCACTCACCGTGATGCCCGCCGGCGCCACTTCTTCCAGGGCGGCCTTGGCGGCAGCCGTCACGCCCATCGAATCCTCCGTCTCGAGTTCTCCGGCGAAACTGACCGCCGGTTCACCGTCGACGCGCAGGATCAGGTCTTGATTGGCCAGGTTGCTGCTGACGTTCGCCAGCCCATCGATCGTGTCCAGGACGGCGATGGCTTGGTCATTGAAGGCCGCCAGGTCGGCTTGATCGCCGGAAATGACCAGGGAGAATCCGCCGAAGGCGCTGCTGGTCAGCGTGCCGCTGGTCACGATGACGTTATCGGGACCGAAGTGATCTTCGGCGAGTTTCCGCACTTCAGCGGTCAGGGCATCGACGTCCTCACTGTCCTCGATTCCGACGTCGATGTTGGCGGCACCCTGATCGATGCCCGTCCCGAAGAGATGGGATTCCAGACCGCCGCTCGCACCCACCTGACTCATGATGACCCCGAGGCCTTCGACTCCGCTGAGTTCTGATTCGAACTCGGCTACGCTGGCATCGGTCTCGGCCATGGTGATACCGTTGGGCAGGTCGACCTGGATCGTGATCTGCGGTTCGCCCATTTCGGGCAGGAAGGCGCGCGGCCGCTGGACCAGGAGGGCCATGCTGCCGAGAAAGAGCACCAGAGCGGTGATCAACGTGATGGCACGGTGACTCAACGCCCAGCGCAGGATGGGTGTGTACCAGGTCTGCAGTTTGGTCTCACGTCCTTCCGGCAGCTGCTCCTTGCGGATGAACAGGAACGCCAGAGTGGGGACGATGGTTACGGCCACCAGGAAGCTGGAAAGCAGAGCGTAGGTGACGCTGATGCCGAAGGGCAGGAAGAATTCGCCCACGATGCCGCCCAGCAATCCGATGGGCAGGAAGACGACAACGGTCGTCGCAGTCGAGGCGAGGATGGCGATCGCCACGTCGCGCGTGCCTTTCAACACCGATATCTTCATGTCATCGCCGCGTTGGATGTGGCGGTAGATGTTCTCCAGCACGACGATCGAGTCGTCCACCACGCGCCCGATGGCTACCGTCATGCCCGAAAGGGTCATGATGTTGAGCGTCATGCTGGTGGGGAAAAGGCGCGCGAGCACTGTGACGATCGCGCCCAGCACGGCGATGTCCTTCGTGGCTTCTACGAGCGGTTCGATCACCAAGTTGGTGACGGGCGGCAGCCATCTGAACAGGACGAACGCCATGAACACGGAGAGCGGGATGCTGACGGCCGTGACCAGGGTGCTCTGCCAGGAAAGCCGGTACTTGCCGCGCACGAAGCCGCTGAGGAAGATGAGGATCACGAGCACGGCGAAGATCGCCCCCAGGCCGCCCTCCCGGGCGACGCCGCTGATGGATTCTTCGATAAAGGATGCCTGCTCGAACGCGACTTCGAAACGCAGGCCTTCGTTTTCAGCTTCGAGAGCATCCAGCGCATCGAAAACAGCATGCGACACGGAGACCGTGTTCGCTTCGCTGTCCTTGTAGATCAGCAGGGTCAGGCTGGGGACGCCATCGAGGCGGTTGATGGTTTCCGTGGGAAGGAAAGTCTGTGCGCTTCCCCCTGCAGCGGAGGTCATCTCCGCCCGCAGGTCGGGGTCCAGACCGGCCAGGAAATCGCCCGGGAGCGCGGCGACCACCTCGGGGGAAAGCAGCAGCAGAACGTCGGGGCTGAGATTTTCGAGAAAGCCGTCTTCGTTTTCGGCCAGCCAGAGAACGACATCCGGCGTCAGGTCGGCGATGAGCTGCGGTGCCTGCGGAAGACCGCTCTGCAGCAGCATGTTCAGCAGATCACTGGCGCTGTTGGCGAATCCGCTTTCCATGAGATCTGCGGCTGTTTCGAAGGTCGGCATGCCGGCTGCGCTGGATTCTCCTGCCGATTCGACCCACAAGCCGGAGAGTGGAGGCGGCTCCGCAGCGGCGAGTTCTCCCACGCCGCCGGCTAGAGCGCCCAGGCCGCCGGCAGGCTGTGCCAGCTGGTCGAGTTCTTCCCGCAGGGCGGGATCGAGCGTTTCGATGTAGCTGGCGGGCAGCCAGGCGAGTACTTCGGGAGAGAAGGCGCGTAGATTATCCGGAGTCAACGCATCCAGCAGCTGCGGGGCCATGCCGACGACGCCCTGGATGATCTGCGGTGTGACATCGGAGGGGACGTTCAAGGGAATGCCCTGCATCTGCCCGGCGGTTTGCCAGATCTCCGGCAGTTCATTGTCCGTATCGGCCTCGCTCGGGGCGGCGGATTCTGCGGCCATTTCTTCCGGGGAGGGCAGCTCCTGGCCGCCGCTGACCTGGACGTCGGCCACACCGTCGATTTTGTCAAGGTCGGGGACAATTTCGGCTTCGATGAACGCTTTCAGTTCGGTGAGGGAAAGCGTCTCGGAAGAAACGCTCATTGCCGCCAGCGGCAGATCGGACATGCTGAAAGTCAGCAGTTCCGGGGGCTGCGTGCCTTCTGGGAAATTCAAGGCCTCCACGCGCTGCATGATATCCTGGCGTGTGGTCTCGATATCGATGCCAAACTCGTTGTAGATGATGACGACGGAAACGCCGTTCGTGGTCGTCGATTCGATGTTGACGACGCCGTCGATGTCTTTCACCGCTTGCTCTATGGGGATGGTTACATCATCTACCATCTGCTCGGGGTCGGCCCCGGGATTCATCGTGAACACGATCGATTGCGGGAATTCGATCTTGGGTAGCAGCTCTTGATTGAGCTGTGTGACGGCCAGTACCCCTCCAATCAAAACGAGGATGGACAGGGTGATCACGACCCACTTGAAGCGCAGTGAGGCGCGAGTGATGCGGTCGATCAGTGATTCAAGCACGGTTAACTTACTCCTTTTCGTCAATGCCAAGGCGGCAGAATTTATGATTCCAGTTTCGTTTATCCTGCGGTGCTGTGATTGCAGCGCCGTTTCCGAAGTATGAATCGTCCTTCGAGCTCTTCATGCGAAACCCTTGAGCGAATCGAAGACCCGCAGCAGGTGCAAAGCCAATTTTCTGTGATCCTTTGCGTTCATCTCGATGACGTTGGCCTGATAGCGTTTGACGTGTTCCAGCAACTCCCGGTTCCAGACCGGATCGTTGCTGTTTTCGCAGACCAGGATGCCCAATGCGAAGCCGCCCAACAGGTTGAGATTCGCTCTGCTGGCTTCGTCTGCAGAAGGGAGAATGTCCGGCAGGAACTCGAGCAGCAAACTGCGTCCCGAACTGCGGCGCAGCCGCAGCGAAATGATGGTCATGATCTCAACACAGTAATGCAGCGGACCTCGACCTTCCGGCGGTACGCGAGCCAAGACCTCCTGGATGAGTTCTTCAACTTCGAAGCTGCTTTCTTTGAGTTTCGCCAGGGCGCGTTCTTTAACCGCTTCCCAACCTACCGCGCCCTGTGCGTCACCAGCCAGGTCGCCCATGAGGTGATGGGCGAGCGACGTTGGCGCGAAGGTGATTTTTGAACGGCCGGGTCCGGCTTTTTTATCAGGCAGCTCGTAATGCGAAGTGGCGAGGCCTTTTTCTTCCAGTAGACGCAGCATATCGTAGGCCGTAATGTCACTTACGCCCAGCTTGCTGGCAATCTCCGAATAGTGAATGGGGTTGGCCGATTCTCGATAGAGCTCGAGGAGTTTATCGATAAAATCCGTTTGACGCCGGGTCAGCTTCATATTCGTACCAATAGAAAATACCAATATTTCAAAAATAACCAAATAATCCGCCGTATTGTATTCGCTTTCCGGACGGTGGACAAGGGTGCCGTGGTACTACAGACTTGAAATTCTATCCGCAGGAGGTTACTCCAGACCTTCGCAGAAAGTTAAGGTTCAGCGATCGATGATTTACTGGTCGCGGTGAAGGAAGGCGGTTCCATCATGTAATCTAAATGATAAGTCCGATGCCAATATTATATGGTACGCTAATATACACGAATGGCGCCCTCACCTGCATCTAGGTCTGCACATTCAAAGGTTGCTTTAGGCCACAAGGAGGTGTCTTGTGGACCGGAAGATTATAACTTTGCTTTTAGGCCTTCTCCTCTTTTCAAGTTTTCTTACGGGTTGCGCGGGAACTTATAAAGTAGAAGCAGCCCATGTTTTCGACGATGTGCCTGACGAATCCACATGGGGACATGCCATCCAGGTCTTGGGATATCAAGGTTACGTATGTGGGAAAAAGGATCGCCAATTCATTCCTGATGCGACAGTAAATCGGGCTGAAATGGCGGTGTTATTGGTGCGTGCCAAGTATGGACCAGATTTCGTCCCTGAAAGCGAATCGGTTCTGTGGTGTCAAGTTTGGATTGATATAGCCGTGGCGGATGGCCTAATGAGTCCGGATGTTGACCCAACAGCACCAGCAACGAGAGCAGATGTTGTTGCTTTGATGTGGCTCATGACTCAAGACGCACGAGAAAGCAGTAGATAGCAAGATCTGCCTTTTATTCGCACGCGTTTTTTTAGATACGTACATTCATTGACGTAGCATTGTGTGGATATTATTGCCAGTGAAGATGGCAGTTACGAGCAATTTCTGCTGATATTAATAAATCTAGCTTTACGTAAGATGGAGCACTCGGATTTTACTCTAATCGTGGGGATTTCGGTTTCAGCAGAGACGAGAGCATCTGATCGTCGACCATCACCAGTGTTTCTACAACAACATCTGCATCCCTCAATGCCTCGGCCGAGTTGGTGGTCGTCACGGCGATGCATTTCATCCCCGCCCTGCGTGCCCCTTCCACGCCGGCGATGGCGTCCTCGATCACGATGCAGTCGTCCGGTTCTACGTCCAGTTTTCGTGCCGCGAGGAGAAAGACCGCCGGATCGGGTTTACCGGGCATGCCCGTTCCGGATACCAGGGCATCGAAATACCCGCCAATTTTCAATTCTCCGACCAACACATCGATGTTCTCTTGCGGAGCAGAAGATGCGATGGCCTGCTTCATGCCCAGTGTCTTGAATTTTTCGAGTAAAGTGTCGGCGCCCGGCAAGAGTTCGGCGTTCCCTTTGACCATCTCGCGAAACGAAGTTTCCTTCCGATTGCTGATTTTCTCGTAAAGGTCGGGCGTCAGGTCTTCACCGAAGACGGTTTCCAATATTCCCGCGTTGTTCATCCCGAATGTCGCGGTGAACTGCTCCCGTGAGAAGGATTCTCCAACCTCATCCAATGCGAGTTTCCAGGATTGGTAGTGCAGTTCGCCCGTATTGACCAGCACGCCGTCCATGTCCCATAATACGGCGTGGCCTGGGTATTTCGAAGTCATCGTATACAATTCTCCAGTTTTCAGACTTGTTTTTCCCGGTGTGTCGTGGAACATTGTACTGTGGTTTATGCTTTCGGGTAACGGAAAGATGAAATCCGAGATGGCGAAGTGAATGCGGAGATCGGATAGGATATATATAGACGTTGCCGTTGAAGAAAACACAGGAGGCGAGCATGGATGTGAACAAGAGACCCCTCGGCCGGACCG
Source organism: Anaerolineales bacterium (assembly GCA_037382465.1). NCBI lineage: Bacteria > Bacillati > Chloroflexota > Anaerolineae > Anaerolineales > Anaerolineales bacterium. Next base: position 32,608 of record JARRPX010000043.1, read on the forward strand.
ATCTGCGAGTTACACCAATCGGATTGGGGGTGATGCAGTTTTCGGGCAGCGGCGGTGTGTTCGGGATGGTGTTCCCCGATCTCTCCCAGGAAACGATGAACGCCATCGTGCAGGCCGCGTTGGACGGCGGGATTAATTGGTTCGACACGGCGGAACTTTATGGCCGCGGGCATTCGGAACGCGCCTTAGCGACTGCATTGAAAGCGGCTGGCAAGGCAGATGGGGATGTGATCGTAGGGACGAAGTGGATGCCGTTTTTACGCACGGCGAGGAACATGAAACGCACGATTCACGATCGCATTCATTTCCTCGACGGCTACAGCATCGATCTCTACATGGTGCATCAACCCTGGAGTTTTTCTTCGCGGGAAGCCGAGATGGATGTCATGGCCGATCTGGTGGAAGCCGGATTGATCCGCTCGGTGGGGGTAAGCAATTTCAACGAGAAGCAGATGCGCCGCGCCCACGCGGCTTTGGCCAAACGCGGCCTGCCGCTTGCGGTGAACCAGGTGCAGTACAGCCTGATGCATCGCAATATCGAAACCAACGGTGTGCTGCAAGCCGCCAAAGATCTGGGGGTCACGATCGTGGCGTACTCGCCGCTGGCGCGAGGATTGTTGAGCGGGAAATTCCACAAGGACGAGTCTCTGCTGGCGCAGCGCCCAAGAGGACGCAGGATGATGCTGCGGCGCGATCTCGAACGCAGCCGCCCGTTGGTCGAGGCGCTGGAGACGATCGCAGCCTCCCACCAGGTCACTGCGGCGCAAGCGGCTTTGAACTGGCTGATCCATTTTCAAGGCGAAACGGTGGTCGCTATCCCCGGGGCAAGCAAGGTGAGCCAGGCGGCCGACAGCGCCGGGGCGATGCACTTTCGGCTCACGCAGGAGGAATTTTCGTTGCTCGACGAACAATCACGCATGTTCCGCTAGATTAGGATTTTCGATTCAAGCCGATCGACGGACAGTTGTCAGACATATGGGCAGAACTTTAGAATTGTGGTAAGATTTATCGAGCAAGGTTGCATGCACGTTCTCTCTGGAAGTCGTAAGACGAAGACCTGAGCAGACGTAGCTCAGGTCGGTTTGGTTCATTGAACCCGACCACCAGGAGCGGCAAACGCACCTTAGAAAACATGCCTAAGGAGGCAAAGAGTACGATGTCGGAACGAGTAACTGGTACGGTCAAGTGGTTCAATGGAAGCAAGGGCTACGGCTTCATCGAGCGTGAAGAAGGTGACGATGTATTCGTCCACTATTCCGCCATTCAGGCCGATGGCTTCCGCACCTTGGAAGAGGGCCAGCAGGTGGAATTCTCCATCGAGCAAGGCCCCAAAGGCCTGCAGGCTGCTGAAGTCACAACTTTGTGAACCGATTGAGCTCACGAAAAAGGCCTTCGCGACGGCGAGGGCTTTTTGATTCCAGCACAGATGCGCTTCATTCCTTCCCGCAACCCCAATGAATTTTCTGCGTATACATCATTGAAGGTTGATAATTCATTGCGTGAGGGATTGCTATGTGGTTGATTAACATAATCGTCGGCCTGATTCTGGGGGTGATCGGCTTGATCGTCAGCTTGATCGTCGCGGCGGTAGGACTCGTTGTGAGCCTCGCGGGGGGTATCGTGGGGTTGATCGTAGTGGGGATCGTGGTGGGGATTGTCATCCTGCCGGCGGTTTTCGTGCTGGCGCTGATCTTCTAAAGCAAAGCATCGTTCGATACGTAAACGAGAAAATCCAGATCCCAGCCTCCGGTGAGGGCTTTCCCCTCGTAGGCTGGCATCTGCGATTCTGTCCATACCACATGCCTTTCGAGTTTACGGGCCAGACATCGGTCGTCGCTTCTGTGTGTCGAAAGGCGTTCAAAATCGATTCGCTTTGATCATTCGCTCGAGTTTGACCGCCTTATGGCATCGAATTCTCAACTTATGTTTGGTAGTCAACTGTAAGGTCGTTGAAGGGGGAAGGGTGTTAATCTCTAATCGCCATATTGTGGTGGCGTTCACGAAGCCTGGCCTCTACTGGGGAGTTGGGATACGGAGACCGGTTTCAGTTCGTCCTGTTGGCCGGATGATTTGAACTTCGCATCGGGTGCGAGTTCATCGATGTGACAGATTAGTGAGGATTGACCGTGTTCTTTCGCTTGAGAGGCATTCTCGAGGGAATTATTCATCCGCTTTGACGCGAAAGGCAGGTGCGTTATGGACGGGATAGGAATCAACGGTAACGGAAAGAAAAACGGCAAGGCGAAACGGGTCCTTCTTGCCGAAGACGAAGAACACACCATCGATGTATTACTCGATATCTTCGAAGCGTTTTTCGAACGATCTGACGTGCGCGTAGCCCGGGATGGTCACGAGGCGGTGAACATGGCTTTCGACCTCAAACCTGACGTGATCCTCATGGATTTGGGTTTGCCAAAACTCGATGGCTGGAAAGCAACCCGCTCGATTAAAAGTCATGCGGATTTCTTGAACATTCCCATCTTGGCCATTACGGCGTACGCCATGGTGGGTGATCGCGAGCGGGCCATGGAGGCTGGGTGTGATGATTACTTTGCCAAACCAATTGAGGTTGACAAGTTCATTCAATTTATGCGACCATATCTTAATTCTGGGGGGTAGGAGCCCACAATTAAGGTCGTTTCATGCGGTTGATCCATGCCTTATGGTATATCGTCTCCGGCGCGGGACCCTTGCTGCGCGCCGGTCGTCAGGGCGATCAACTGTTCCGATATTCCGTCCTCAAAGTCCTTGCCGACGCGGGTCTCTTCGGATACCTGCAAGAACCCCGGACCTATGGTCAGATTCTGGCCAAATTCGGCTTCATCGACATCGAGTACACGCGTTCGATGATCGAGATTCTCGTGGCGGATAAGGAAGACGTGTTGGTCAAAGAGGGAGAGTTTTACCGTGCTGTATCGGAAAATCCGGTTCCCGACCTCGAGCAGCTTGTGGGGAGTACGGATCGCCGACTGCATGGTTTCCTGCTCATGTCCGAAGGATTGACAAAATACATCCTGAGACGTATGCGTCAGGAGCCGATCAGCTTGGCGAAGACTTTCGAACAGGATGATTACAATTTCATGCTCAAGTTCGACGAGGTCTTGTCCACACAACTGTATTCCGCCATGCGCAGGGCGTGTTTTGCCTATTTAAAACGGAAAGACATCGATTGGCTGCGCGGGAAAAGATTCCTCGAGATCGGTTGTGGAAGTGGTCTTGAAACGGCGGAGATTTGGGCCAGGTTCAACGGTGAGATCAAAATCACGGCGATCGATGTCGTACCGAGCCTGATCGAACTTGCTCGAGAATCGTTCGAGACCCATCTTCGAGAAATCGATCCCGACCATGCGCCGCTGACGGCGGAAAATCGGCCGATTTTCAAAGTTGCCAGCGCCACGCGCATGCCCTTCGAGGATAATTCGTTCGACGCTTCGTTCTGGATGCTCGTGCTGCATTGGACTCCGGATCCAAGAAAGGCCATCCACGAGACTGCCCGCGTTCTTTGTCCCGGCGGACTGCTGTTCGGGATGCAAGCCTGCAAGCCGGTTATGGATGCGTACATGGACATCGTCATTCGATCGAACGCGAACTGCTATGGATTTTTCTGGCAGGAGGAATACAAGCGCTGGATGACCGAATCGGGAATCGAAGTCGATCTCGTACCGGTTATGGGAGTTCTGCGGGCTTTGAATCGCAAGGATGGTCGAGCGCGAGAAACGCCGAGTGGGTGAAGGGATACGCCAATGGACAGCGACAAACCTTTCAACGATCAATCCCCTTTCAAGAAAGCGGAATTCGGACGCAGCAAGCGCCTGATGATTGGAATCTGTAACGCACTGTTGATCATCGTGCCGATCCTTTTGGCCGGTCTGACGATCATGCTGGTCAACAATCTAACGAATCAGACGGTGCTGGTGTACAGTCTGGTTGCCTGCATGTTTCCAATCAGTTTATGCGCACGCTTCCTGGCAAAAAGGGGCCGTGTTATAGCTTCCGGGTACACGTTGATCCTGCCGATCTTGATCATCATCGCTATTAACGGCAGCATCATCGTCGGATTGTCCCCCATCATCGGCGTGAGCTATTCCCTGGCAATTATCGTCGCTGGCATGGTCATTGGACCTCGTCAGGGATACTTTATAGCCGGACTCTGCGTGCTGCTGTTCGTCCTCGCTCGATTGGTCGTCATCAGCGGTGTGATTCCCGTTTTGACCATCACGGATGTAATCGCTGAGGTTGTGGTTATCATCGTCTATGGATTGGCGCTTGCTTTCGTCGCCGTTTTGAGCAAACTGACCACGCAGGATTTGCGCAAATCGCTCGACGAGGCCACTTACGACCTGCTGGAAGCAAACCACAAGCTGGCCCTGGCGAGCGAGATGAAATCGCAGTTCACTGCGCGCACCAGCCACGAACTGCGTACGCCGCTCAGCTCGATCATCGTTTTCACCGAATTGGCGATTCGCGGCACGTACGGTGAAATCACGCCGAAACTGAAGGGCAAGCTGGGAAACGTGCTTGGCAGCGCCCGGCATTTGCACAACATCATCAATGACTTGTTGGATTTGGCAAAGATCGAAGCGGGTGAGCTGGAGATCGAAGAGGAGCCGTTTTCCATCTATGATCTGGGCATGTCCGTACAATCGACGATGGAGGAGACCGCCAACCAAAAGGATCTCGAATTCGACGTAGAGATGGATGAAAGCTTGCCGGCGCGGATTATCGGTGACGAAGGACGGGTGAAGCAGATCTTGTTGAATCTGATCGGCAACGCCATTAAATTCACCGATTGTGGCCGAGTCACTGTGCGTATCGACCCGCTCGATACGGATCGCTGGCGTATTGCCGTAAGTGACACCGGCCCTGGAATTCCCGAAGATCGCTTCGAAACCATTTTCGAGGAGTATCGGCAGTTGGAGACGGCCAGTAAAGACGCCGATCGAAAAGGGACGGGGCTGGGTTTGGCGATCACGCGCAATTTGGTCGAGTTGATGGGTGGAGAAATGAGTCTCGAGAGTGAATTGGGTGAAGGCACCACTTTCGAAATCATCCTGCCTTTGAAAACCCCGGAAGCAGTACCTGCCACTGGTTGATAACTCCAATCCTGAAAAGAGACCCTCAAGCAGGGGGGTGTAGTTTCGCGTTTTTTCAATGTGCTTTCCGTTCGAGATACAATCCGGTTTACAATAGAAGCGGTTATATCGTTGCTCGAGAATACATCCGGCTTGCGATGGTGGTGCCATGAAGACTTTCAAATCTTCATCCTATTCTGAGGCTCTCCAACAAGGTCGTTTGTTGCACGGCGCCTTTGTATTTACGGTGTTGTTGGGGTATTTCGTTACTTTCGGCAGGATGGAAATTCCATTTTCCGATCCGGTAGCAATTGCGTTGGTCGTCACCGCGGTACTCTATTGTGTCATTGGCGTCATGGGTTTCGAGTGGATCGAGCGCCGTGAAGACCGCAGATGGTTTTTACTCTATTTTGCCGTTCAAATTTCCTTGGCATCCGTGGCGATCTGGATCAGCCCTATTTTTTCGGCATTGTGGCTCATGGTGCTGCCATTGGTTTCGCATGCCGCTATGGTGTATTCCACACGCTGGATACCCATGATCGTCGCTGTGGCGATAGGGGTTTTTGTCCTCCCAAGCGGCATTCTCGTGAATGATGAAGATGCCACAGGCACGTTGTTGGGGTTGGTGTCGGGTGTGTTATTCGTAATTGTATTCACACGTGTCCTGGTCCAAGCAGATACGTCGCGCCAGGAAGTGCAGCGCCTGGCGGATCGCCTGGAAGCGTTGAATCAGCAATTACGCGAATACGCAGTTCAAGCCGAGGAATTGGCTACTTCAAAGGAACGCAATCGCCTGGCACGCGAGATCCACGACAGCCTGGGCCATTACTTGACGGTGATCAACGTTCAACTCGAGGCGGCGCGTGCCGTACTCGATTCGGATCAGCAGTCAGCGTATCAAGCCCTGGAGAAAGCGCAAACGCTGGCGAAGGATGGTTTGTCGGAAGTACGGCGTTCGGTCGCCGCGCTGCGCGCTTCCCCGATGGAGGGACAGCCACTCACGACGGCGATCGGGAGATTGGTCGAGGAATGCCAGGAATCCGGGGTTCGCTGTGAATGGAAGGTATCTGGCGTAGTGAGAGAACTGCCCGCACAAATCGAACATGCGCTATACCGGGCTGTCCAGGAAGGTCTGACCAATGTCCGCAAACATGCACGCGCCTCATTTGTGAAGGTATGTCTCGATTATACTGAAGAAGAACTCATCTTATCCGTCGAAGATAATGGGGTGGGATTCGACCTCGATAAAATTGAAGATGGTTTCGGCCTCTTTGGGCTACGGGAGCGGGTTGCATTGCTCGACGGTCGCGTTTCTCTGCGTACCACGAAGCCGGATGGTGCTCGTCTGGAGGTCGTAATTCCCGCATGATGCCGAGCGTCCAGCCAGCGATCCGCGTCTTGCTCGTGGATGACCAGATTCTGTTTCGGGAAGGGCTGCGTACGCTGCTTTCCGTGCAGCGCGGCATCGAGGTCGTCGGCGAGGCGGGCGATGGGATCGAAGCGGTGCGTGAAGCCGTTCGTCTCAAGCCGGACGTAGTGCTCATGGATCTGCAGATGCCCCAGCTCGATGGCGTTGGTGCCACGCGTCAGCTGCAAAGCGAGTGCCCGCAAAGCAACGTCGTCATCCTGACCACGTTCGACGACGATGAGTACGTGTTCGAAGGCTTGCGTGCGGGCGCGCTGGGTTATC